>NZ_JAZGQE010000039.1:0-33251 GCF_048593885.1 Yersinia sp. 1252 StPb PI
ATATGGAAATACTTTTCATCCAAGCGCTCTAAATAAACCATTGAATATGATTCAACGATGTGAGTATTTACTGCTAATTAAAAATGAATAATTGTCTGAAGTTTATATATTCATTAACGAGTTACAGTAAAAGTCAGACTTTCGCACCACAAAATAGCTCATTAAATGTACTATTAGTGCTTCTTTTATGAGCTTTAATGTGTAGAATGCCGCTCTCCAGAAGGATTTTAGTCAATGCGTTAACCAAGGAAAGCCATTCACCTCATATTTTAGATACCCTTATGTTTAAGACTATAACCCCCGTTATGATTGCGATTGTCTCTTTATTTACATTTCCCGCGCTTGCCGAACCCTCAGGGAAATTGGTGAGCTCATCATCCTTACAAAATGCGTCAATCCAGTCGGCGTCTGGGCGTCATGAGACACAAAAACTCAAAAAAATCCTGACCCATTATGACGAGTGGGAAGGTGTCAGTTACAAGCTTGGCGGGAACACACGTAAAGGTATCGATTGTTCTGCTTATATGCAGCGCATTTTTGAAGATGAGTTTTCCCTGAGTTTGCCAAGAAGTGCCCAGGAACAAATGAAACAAGGATCTCGGATCACCAAGGAAGCTTTAGATACAGGCGATCTGGTTTTTTTCAAAACCTCACGACAAACACGACACGTGGGTGTTTACATCGGGGAGGGCAAATTTATCCATGCCTCGAGCAGCGTGGGTGTGACCATCTCAAAGCTTGATAATAAATACTGGGGAGCGCGGTATGAGCAAGCACGGCGTATTAATCATACGGAAGCATAAACTCACTACCAACGTATTCGGCCACTGAGGCTGTTCATTTTTGGATTTCTCCATCTCCATATCGAGTGATTACCTTCGATTCCTTCTGGAGTCTAAAACTTTCGAATGGCCGTTATTAACGGTCCGTAAAGATAAAATGTAGGTCAATGGGATCATGGGGATTTAAAACGCAGGCTAATGCAAGAGACTCAGAGAGACTGTATAGCCAGGGTCTCTGATAGAGGCTGTGGCATCAAGCATAAAATCAATGCGTAATGCTGATATTTTTGGCTATCACTGAGTCCGTCACATATTGGTCATTCGAGATACACGAATAATGATGAAAAGATGTTTTATGGTGTTCCCCGCTATCCTGTCATTGAATTCCTGTAACGATAAGGTCAGTGTGGATACCATTCGCGCGATGACTGCCTCCCCGAATGACTCCCGTCTCATGGGGAAGTACTGGATACCCGCACACTGGCGCGCAGAACGGATGGCAGTGTGCAAGTGATCTATCAGTGCTATATGCCTGTGGCCTGGTTCCAAACGATGTTCGCGCAGCAATTGGAAAGAACAAGGGCGGCGAACGCTTGCTGACACAGTGACCAGAAATAAAGTACTGAAAGCAACTGCGCGGGAGAAGAAAAAGCGGGAACCGCTATTGCTTGCAGAAGCCAACGCATTGTTTGAGCAACTTCAGGTCCGTGGCGACCTGGACCACTATAAATCACTGGTCAAATATGCTTCGATGGGTAATCAGAGTCTGGGAACAGTGAAGGCCTTCTTTGACAGCGAGAATGGGCAGGCGTGGCTGGATACGTATCCCAGGGCCGAGGTGGCGCTGGGCCACCACTGCCACGGAACACAGCTCCCGCGACATCATCCAATGGGTTGCTCAGTTCAGCACCGAGATTGCTGCTATCTCCGCGAGCTTTCCACCACCACAGTTGATAACAACTCGCGTCAGGTCACGACTCATGTCAGGTACTTCAGTCTTTACCGAATGGGGTGTAATCATTTGCGATACCATCGCGTCGGCGGGCGGCGGAACGACCTTCAGTTCCATCATTACGATAGCTGGATTGAGACCAGCCCCGCCACGCTCAAGCATGACCTCATATCCACCGGTAGAAGTTTCAACCTCGCCTGACACTATAAGCCTGGGCGGCTGCGCATATACAGATGCCTTCCACTCGCCGGATGACTGGATCCGGCATCCCGCCGGTATTTCAGCCGCGACTGTCACAGCCGATGGTATATTCTGTTCAATCGCCGTGGTCGGCAAGACTGCCTGCTCGCGGGATTGTACATTTCCAACCGCAGCAGTGCTGGCACCGGAATTCTGGTTACAGGCAACCAGCATCAAGGATGCCGCCAGCGCGCTAACGCGTAATAATGCAGACTTGTCCAACATAGTCGATGTCTCCCGTGCAATCGCGAGTGATTAATTTTGCAAACATATCATGATCGAACCAGATTTATTGCAAAAAAATGGCTTTGTAATGAAAACTTAGGCTATTCATCTATTATTCAGTGATCCCCATGAAACTCGCTACAGACATGTATCCCCCAAATGGGGAGTTGCGTCCAGATGGGGAAAAATTGCTTGGCTGGGTCTGATTGTGGGTTTATATCACATTGATAACTCATCAGTCTGGGACGTGTAAAAGTCATGTCCCCCTAACCGAACCTTCAAAAAGGGATAATCTCGTGACCAAAAGCATTAGGCTCACTGTCGCAATAACACTGCTTACTGCGACACTGCCCATATTAGCTAAAATGCCAGAAAACTTTGTCTATACCAGCTCTGGCGACCTCGAAACGGCATCAGTCATTATCGCGCGTAGCGACATTGGCGGTGCACAGATCGTTTACAATTGGCGCTCACTCGAACCTGAGAAGAACAAATACAACTTCTCGCAAATTGAGAAGGACTTGGCTCGTCTTAAGGTAGCCAATAAAAAACTTTTCATCCAGATCCAGGATCGGTTTTTCGAACAGAATGCCAGGTACGTTCCTGATTATCTGATGAATGATGCCAGGTACGGTGGGGGGATATCGCCACAATTTGACAATCCTGGCGAAGGAAAGCCGAGTGGTTCGGGTTGGGTGGCACAGCAATGGGATCCTGATGTGCGCCAACGTTATCAGGCTCTGTTGGCAGCGATTGCAGAGCGTTTCGATGGTCGAGTCTATGGTGTGAACCTACCCGAAACAGCCATTGATCTTGACGAGAAAAAGCTACCCAAGGGATTTTCCTGCGATAACTATTTTGCAGGCGAAATGGAAAATCTCACCTTTGCGCGAAAGGTGTTCACCAAATCCCATGTGGTGCAATATGTCAATTTCTGGCCGTGCGAATGGAACAACGACCACAATTACATGGGCCGGCTGTTTGAGTTCGCGAGTGCCAATAATATTGGACTTGGCGGCCCAGATATTGTTCCCAACCGCAAAGCGCAAATGAAGAACTCATATCCGTTCTTCAACAAATACAAAAGTAAGCTAGCACTCATTGCCATGGCAGTGCAGGAGCCGACGTTGACCTACAAGAACCCCAATACGGGTAAGCCATTTAGCAAGGATGAGTTTGTACAATTTGCCGACGATTATCTTGGCGCAGATATCATCTTCTGGAGCACTACATCTCCCTGGCTGACTAAGAAATAGGTATCAATCGCCAGAGACAGAAAGCCTCACTGTGAGATCATGTATAGGTTCTTTTTCCGGATAAAATCGCGCCAGCCGTCGGACAACAGCACTGATAACCCGCGTAAGTAATGGTGCGGACTGGTTCGAATGCTGGCGCATTTACACAGCGAAAATTTCTGGGGTTCCAGCTTAGGCCCCTCTTCGGGAACTGATTGCAACATTCAGTTGGGTTCAGTATGAAAGCACCAAGGTATAAATTTAAAACCCATTTTCAGCCCTAAAAATGCCCCAAATATTTAGGGCATTGAGTTCAGTCCGCTGCGGGTTTTCTTTGTTAGCTAAACGCGTTGCCCACGCATTCAGGTCACGAGCTGGCATCCGGTTCATTACCAACTGATAGGATGATGCGAACTCTTACAAATATAGTCATACAGGCGTTGAGTATCTTCCAATGAACAAAGGCGCGTGCCAAGATTAAGTGTTGCCGCGCTACCTGCGGCAACACCAAAACGTACAATCTCAAACAGGTCTGCACCCTTTGCCAGTTTCAGTGTCATTGCGCCAACCATACTGTCCCCTGCCCCAACGGTACTCATCTTCTTCACCGGCGGGGGAACGATTTGTACCCAGTTATCACGATCGACTGCTAATGCTCCCTGTGGCCCAAGCGACACCACGACTCGCTCGGCAGCGCCACGATTAACCAATTCCTTAGCAGCATGGCGTACATCATCAGGGTGCTTCAACTCCCGCCCTATAAGGGCCGATAGCTCATTCTGATTAGGTTTTACCAAAGCAAGCCCCCCCAAATCTAAGCTCGCTTTTAATGCATCGCCAGAGCTATCAATGATGCACTGCAATCCCATAGCTTTAGCCTGCTGAATCAGGTGAACTAATTTTTCAATACCCGTACCTGGCGGCAAACTACCGCTAATAACCAAAATCGATCCTGAAGGGATGTTTTGCACTTGTAGTACCAGTAGATCAAACTCAGCATCACTCAATCGCGCCCCTGGCATAACAAAACGATACTGTTCACCACTGTTGTCTACGTGGACATGCATGTTCTGCCGTGTCCAATCCTGCGTTTTCAGCGTTTTCGTCTCAATACCTTCCCGATCAAGCAATTCTTTCAAGTGCTCCCCTGTAGGGCCAGCAATAGGAAAAATTGCATGAGCTTGACCACCAAGATAAACAACAGCACGAGCGACATTAATACCGCCACCACCCGGCTCAAAAATAGGTGCCGTGCAACGTAGTTTTCCTTCAGGGTAGATTTTGGGCGTCGTTGTTGCGCTGTCTAGCGAAGGGGATAATGTTAAAGTGAAAATCTGAGTCATGATAATACAACCTTCCTTTTTGGTTTTTATTTCGCAGATTCGGCAAATAAAAATAGAAATTGTGTATTGGTGATGGACTTAGAACGGCCACATTAGCGACCAAAAAGCTTGATGAATTATTGCACCCACCAACAGAATGTTAGCTTTTCTTTTCAAAAAACAGGGTCACTTTGGCGACTTCAACACCAAATTTGCGCAGTGATGTCTGGTTGAACAAATGGGTATCATCCTGGCGATATAGCCAGTCATCAAAGTGCAGTTTTATGCTGCCGTTCTCTGTTTTCACGTCCATATCATAACGCCAGTTGAAAGCATTACCTGCGGTATAACCATGGGCCACGCCAATGATATCCCCTGCCGTCCCCTGATAGCTGCCATCCGCGTTTCTGATAATGCGCCAGATACGGGTCTGGTGCTCGCCATCAGCAAAAACAAACTTCTCGTTGAGCGTCAGGGTATTGCCGACAACATCTCCCTGGATAACCACCTCAAAACGGCGAGTCTGTTTATTCTGATAATTCTGCAACATTCCCCAGGCGCGGGTTTCGCCGCTGAAGTAGCCGAACAAATCGAAACTAGGTTTATTGTTTTGATAGTCATTGATATCTGCACTGCATCCAGCCAGTACAAACAGGAAAGCCAGTAACAGGCTTTTGATATTCATCAGATACCTCCAGTCAATTGTTGCCGTAAGTCAGGATATTGTGTCGTCGGTGACAACCAGATAGCGAGAAATGCATCTCGGAAAGCACGGTCGAAACGATCACCAATCGGCTTAATATATGGATTAGATGGCGCGCGATAATAAAATTGTCCGCCAGTATTATCACCCACGAAAGTGAGTTGGCTGCCAGAGGTTACTGCCGGCCAGATAGTCGCTATCTGCTTGAGCCAACGCTGCTGCTGTGCTGCAGACACGCTGATTTTCATGGCTTGCCATTGTTCTTGTGTCGCGTTCACCAGCTCTTCTTGGGTGATAGAACGCTGATAGTTAATACTGAGTGCCTGCGGCCATCCCCCTTCCTCATAGCGTCCGCTCGGTGTGCGCAATACTGAAAAATAAATATCAAAGGGCCCCCAACGTAGCGTGGCCCTGCCTACCGTCGGCCACGTGGTCCAATCGCTGGCCTGTGCCACCTGAGTACTCAGACAAAGAAGAAAAGTTAACAGCATTTTCATTCAATTCTCCTGCGTAGTATTGGCCAACTGACAACTGGCAGATAAATAGCCCACCCTAAAGATAGGGTGAGGATCATCATTTCAGGTGCGATTTGTGGGGTCATCGCATTCAATTTCCAGCCGATAACATAGGCTAGTGGGCCGGTAAGCGCACCTAACAACACCACTGTTTTCACCGTCGGGATAATCCGTCTCAGTAGCCAATAAAACCAGCTAGTGAAAGTAAGCCACAATGCGCACATCCATATGGGAACACCGCCCCCTCCAGCAAATTTAAAGATATCGAGATAGCACCAAAACGCATCCATGGTAATACCCAGTAGCGCCGCTAACAGGACCCATATACGCTGTTGCCGCGGGGTAAATATCAGTGCCAGCGCAGCGCCCAGAAGTAGAAAAAGCATTACTTGTTCACGCCAAATAATGGCCAGCGTCCAATAGGCATCAAAACCGAGCGTGGTTAGCCAAAATCCGGCGCCCAATCTCATCGACGCTCAGCACTCAGTTGTACGGTACTGATGGATCGCGCCAGAAAACCAGCTTCGCAATAGCACAGGTAAAATCGCCACTGGCGCTGAAAACGTTCGTCAAATCCCTGATTGTGTAATAAAGGCCAATTCTGCTCAAAACGCTCACGCCATTGTTGCAGCGTGCGGGCATAGTCACGGCCAATATCGAACAGGTCACACATCACCAGATCGCTATGGCGTGTGAGGGTATCGCACAGCGCGGTTATCGATGGCAAGAAGCCCCCGGGGAAGACGTAACGCTGGATAAAATCCACATTGCTGCTGTATTGCTGATAACGCTGGTCGGTAATGGTGATCGCCTGTAACACCATTTTGCCTTTAGGTTTCAGTAGCTGCTGGCAACGTTTGATAAATAGAGGCAGAAAACGTTTGCCTACGGCTTCGATCATTTCGACCGAGACCAGTTTGTCATATTGCCCCGTCAACTCACGGTAATCCTCAAACAACAGAGTAACGCGATCCTCTAATCCAGCTTGCTTAATACGCTGTTGGGCATAAACGTACTGTTCCTGCGAGATAGTCGTGGTGGTGACGCGACAGCCATACTCACGCGCGGCAAATTCCGCCAGCGCTCCCCACCCAGTACCGATCTCCAACAGATGATCTTGCGGTTGCAAATCTAACTGTTGGCACAAGCGACGCATTTTAGCCTGTTGCGCCTGTTCCAATGTCATCTCCGTTTCGCTGTACAACGCGCTGGAATAAAGCATTTCACTGTCGAGAAACTGCTGATAGAAGCTGTTACCCAGATCGTAATGTGCGGCAATATTACGCCGTGCCTGCCGCCGACTATTATCACGTAGCAGGTGCACCAGCCGATGCCAAGGGGCGGTCAGCCAACTTAAACGAGCCTCCATCTTATCGACCAACTGCATGTTACTGGCCAGCAACTGAAGCAGGCGAGTTAGATCAGGACTGCTCCAATAACCGTCAATGTAGCTTTCTCCACCAGCAATACTGCCACCCAACAGTATTCGGCGGTAAACACGGGGATCATAAACCTCGATTTCAGCCTGTAGCGGGGCTTGGGTATCACCAAACTGGATTTCACCGACACCAGCTTCACGCAGCAATAATCCGCCCCCTTGCAACTGCTGTAGCAAGGTAAAAATAATGCGACGAGCACCTTTATTGTGACCCGAAAAAGGGGTGCTATCGGCGAGGGTGTATTCTGAGGAACTCATCGTTCATCCTTGCCGCCGGCGGCGGGGTGAGGGTAAATGGGGGTACGTTTCAGCCATAATTTCAGTGCTTGCCAGTAAATGGCGGTGGCAGTTTTCAGTGTCATTAGAGGCAGAAGCCATAACTGTCGGCGCAACGTTGCCCGCGTTAGAGGGTGTCGATAAAGCAGTAATGTGGCGTCAAATTCGCGGCTGACACGGTGATTTTCGATATGAATGCGCAGTCGCTGTGCGGGGGCAGAGAGCCGCCAGTGGTAGGTCATGTCCATCGGGTTAAACGGTGATACATGAAAAACTTTATCTATGGTTGAGGTACCTTCTGGATTTACGGCATAGGTATGGCGTTCATTCCATGGGGTATTACGAACTTCGGCCAACAACCAACACAGTTTGTCATCATCGTTATACAAATAGTAAAAGTTGACGGGATTGAAGTAACATCCCAGATAGCGCAACTGGCACAACAGCATCACGCGGCCATTCAACTTTTCGCCGGTCAATTGTGCAATGCGTTGCTGCGCTTTGTGTTTAATATCGCCACCACCCAGATAATCGCCACGATAAAACGACGCTGGGGCAAAGCGTTCCAACGCAATACCCAGCGCGGGCAATTGTGTCAGTTCATCAAGATCAATCAATGGCATGAAGATTTGGTAATCAAAGCTGTGTTGGACCGGGCTGAAGCGACGATGGCGCACATGTCCTACGTAAAGGGCGCTATTCATGCGGCGTTCTCCTGCAACAAAACCTGCGTGACGTCCAGCGCACTGTGTACCCCATCCTCGTGGAATCCGTTATACCAGTAAGCGCCGCAGAACCAGGTATTGTGCTGCCCGTTTATCAGCGAACGCTGCTGTTGTGCCAGTACAGTAGTCTGATTGAATACCGGGTGGTGATAACTAAACTGGCGCAGAATAAGCGCCGGTTCAATCGGTTGCTGTGGGTTGAGTGTGATACAAAAGGTCTGTGGCGCATCCAAGCCTTGCAGAATATTCATGTTGTAAGTCACGCTGGCGAGTTGGTTCTCTGCATGCTCGTCGCTGGCAGGTAAGCGATAATTCCAACTGGCCCAGGCACGGCGCTGGCGTGGTAGCAGACGAATATCGGTATGCAGGATGACTTCATTCGCTTGATAGCCCAACTGAGCTAAAACACGTTGCTCCTGCGGGCTGGCATCGGCCAGAAGACGCAGTGCCTGATCGGCATGGCAGGCAAAAATCACCTGATCAAAATGTTGTTGCCCCAAGGCGCTATGAAGTATCACCCCTTGTGGTTGGCGTTCAACCCGCAGGACTGGCATATTCAGGTGCAATGTCAGGTTGTCTGCCATTATGGCCAACATGCGGCGCACATATTCACGCGAGCCGCCTGGCACTACAAACCATTGTGGGCGGTTGGTGATGTCTAACAGACCGTGGTGATCGAAAAAGCGCAAAAACAGTGCTAATGGAAACTGGCGCATATCAGTCATTGAAGAAGACCAGATAGCGGCCCCCATCGGTAACAAATAATGCTGGGCAAAATAGGGGGAAAAACCTTCCTGTTGCAGAAAATCGTCCACCGTTTGAGCCGTAATACCGCCATTCGCCAGGTTTTTCTTACATTGGCGATTGAAACGCATAATCTCTGCCAGTAGGCGATAAAAGCGTGGGTTCAGCAGGTTACGGCGTTGGGCAAACAGAGTATTGAGCGTATGGCCGTTGTACTCCAGTCCACTCCGTGGATGCGTAACCGAGAAGCTCATCTCCGTGGCTTGGCCACTGATGCCCAATTCAGCCAACAGAGCAATAAATTGCGGATAGGTCCGCTCGTTATAGACGATAAATCCGGTATCGATAGCGTAGCTGCGCCCTTCCAGCGTGACGTCCACGGTCGCGGTATGCCCACCGGGATAATCATTGGCTTCAAACAGTGTAACCTGATGTTTTTTAGCTAACTTCCATGCACAGGTTAAACCGGAAATCCCGCTGCCGATAATGGCGATTCTCATTGGATTACCTCACCAAACGCTTGGCAAGCCAGCGTTGTAGAGCTTGTGGAAGTAGAGCTGTTAGTCGTAACAGCGCGGCGAACAGTGGGGGAAAAGCAATTTCAGCGGCCCCTTTTGCCAGGCCACGGCGAATATAGTGCGAAGCCTGCTTAGGGGTGATTATCATCGGCATGGCAAAATCGTTGCGGTCAGTCAGCGGTGTGGCAACAAAACCGGGTAATATCAGCGAAACATTAATACCGGATTTTGCCAAATCCACGGCCAGGCTGCGGGCAAAATAGGCAAGTGCCGCTTTTGAGGCACCATAAGCTTCTGCGCGCGACATGGGGATGATGCTGGCTGTTGACCCCACCAATGCGATCCTGCTCCCGGACGACAGTTGTGGTAACAGGGCATCTAAGCAATTGATCGGACCAAGAAAATTAGTATTAAGCACCCGTGCAACCCGTTCAGCCTCTACGACACCGTTATTAAGGTATTCACAGGTTCCAGCACACAAAATAACCAGATCGGCCGGACATTGCGCCAACGCGCTACGCGTAGCAGACAAATCGGTTATGTCGAAATGGCGCGCCGTAATTGCCGAATCATGCGCGCCAAGTGCCATCAACCGGGTTTCATCACGTCCACAGGCGGTCACCTGCCAGCCCTCGGCGGCATAATCGAGCGCCAATTGCTGCCCAATACCGGAACTGGCTCCGGTGATCACCACGTGTTTCATGCTTGCAGCCTCTTCTTCAATTTGACAACAATCCCGCCGAGCAGCGGTATATGTTCATACAGCATGGCACCCAGATCGTAGTAATCACGCTGATAGATGACCCGTTGTTCAGCAAAGCGTAACTGGCTGATACCCTCTAAACTGAGCAAGCTGCCACGGCGCAGACGGGGATGGGCATAAGTCATATGCCAGCACACAGAGGCTTGTTGGTCATGGTGCTGAATGTCAGTGAGGGTAAAGCTACAAGTGCTTAAGTTACTGAGCAGCGATTGAAAATAAGCTTCAAGTGAACTCAATCCCTGATGTTCTCCGACGGGATCGATAAAGTGGATATCGCGATGATAAACATCAGATAGCTCGACCAGACGTGCTGTATCCAGCGTGGTATAGAATTGTGAAAAACGTGCCAGCAGTGCTTCAGCGTTACTCATGGCAGTGCTCCGAAGCAAGGATTAGCAGAGCATGGTTATCGATAAGCGTAATATTCAAGCCAACATCGCACCAAGCTGCTAATTGCCGCCGCTTGGCAGTATTGAGTACGCCATCGGTGCAGAGAAAGTAGCGTTCGGCCTTAAACATAGCCAATTGCGGAGATTCCAGCGATCCCGGCAAAATATCGATATGCATATTGTTTTTCGCCAGAACGATGGCGGCCATCCACAGCTCGGTAGGATCGGTGTTTCCCCATCCCAGTAGTAATACATTCTCGCCTGGCTTCTTGCGTGCACCCAGCATACAAAAAGTCGCGTATTCAATGATCACGCCATCCAGCAAACGACTCAGCATATGCAGCAATTGATGGTCATTCTTAAGCTGTGAACGTAATGGTCTTAGCACATATTCAATCAGAGCCTGAGGTGGATATTCACGCCCTAATTCAAAGATACGGCTACGGAGTTTATGCGGTGCGGGAGCCTGAATCAGCGCCAGTAACTGTTGTTGCAGTGTTACCCAGTTAGTGCTGTCGTCAGGTGCTGTACCACCGTCGAGTAAAGGTTTGATCTGGCTAACCGGGACGCCGCGTTCTATCCAGCGCACAATCGTGCGGATACGGACAATATCGTCGTCATTGAACTGCCGATGGCCACCTTCAGTACGTTGTGGTTTTAACAAGCCATAACGCCGTTGCCAGGCACGCAGTGTTACTGGATTAATACCACAAAGTTGCGCCACCTCACTGATACTGTATGTCGCCATGCCATTTACCTTGCCTAAAACGCCTATAGATTAACCATAGCGGGTTAATACAAACTTGTACAAGAAAATAATAATTGTACAAGTTTGAGCAAGGAACGAAGAAAGGGATTACGGTGGTGAAATTAGGCTGATGCAGCTTTCTACATGTTAAGCCAATCCGCAGCAGAGGAAGATGTATCTGTTACCCAATAGCTCTTTTAACTAGCTGAAATGAAACGTTCTATTGTCAGATCTACCCTATTCTGATTTCAGCTTGTGACTGAACCAAATAGCATGCCAACCCCCGATGATACCCCCATCGCAAGCGCACTCCAGAAGGTAATTCGAATAATACCTGGCCATATTGGCGCTCCGCCTGCTTTCGCGGCAATCCCCCCCAAAATAGCCAGAGAAGCCAATGCTGACAGGCTAATGGCTGGAATTGCCCAGTCAGCCGTGACAATAAACGCCACCAACAAGGGCAGTATTGCGCCCGCTGAGAAGCTCATCGCAGAAGCCCAGGCCGCTTGTAATGGGCGAGCGGTGGTGATTTCAGATATCCCCAATTCATCACGGGCGTGAGCACCTAACGCATCATGGCTCATCAGTTTTTCAGCCACTTGCTTGGCCAGTGCTACATCAAGGCCGCGATGGACATAAATCGAGGTTAACTCACGATATTCACCTTGAAAATCGGCGTTCAGTTCTGCTTGCTCTTCCGCCAATGCGGCCTTTTCTGTATCTGACTGAGAAGATACCGAGACATATTCCCCTGTTGCCATCGACATCGCACCTGCAACCAGACCTGCAATGCCGGTCAAAAGAATACTTTGATGTGTGGCATTGGCTGACGCGACACCCAATAACAAACTTGCGGTAGAGACAATCCCATCATTAGCGCCAAGAACTGCGGCCCGCAGCCAGCCTATCTTTTCGATACTATGCCGTTCTCTGTGCATCGTGGCGCTACCTTTTAGAGTGAAACTTCAGAGTTTATCAAGTCGCTGTTGAATGTCCTGATGACGGCCTTTATCTGCCAATTCTCGGCCTGAACGTGCTGGGGCCGCCAGTGCTTTTTGTTAATAGACTTTTGCATCCGCTTTACGCCCTTGCTCCAACAGGAAATCACCATAGAAATAGTTGGGATCTATGCCGGTTGGATTCACCTGTAACGCTTTTTTAGCTACAGTTCGGCTTGTTTTTTATCGCCAAAACCAATAGGCCAGCCAGGAACCTGATAATAGAGGGTTCCGAGGCTGGTATAAGCAGAGCCATCCAACGCATTAGCATCAAGTTTTATTGCCAGCTCCAGCTTAACTTTCGCGTCCTTAACCAAATCCAATGCTCCCAGCCCCCCTTCTCTCCTGCCCAACTGCTTTTAACGATAGCAGACCAAATTAATAGATCAGCACGTGACCCGTTGGCTAAACTGGCCTTATCTGCAATCGTACTGAGTTTTTCCAAACAGGACTCTTTCTGTTTTGCCACCACCGGATATTGGCAAACAGCCCATTGATTTTGGATATCCAACCCGCACGCGCAGGGCCAATCAAAGCATCCGCACCGCTACTATCCAGTAGCCAATTCTGCTGTTCATTACTGAAAAAAACCGGTACCGGTATCATAACAATATTGGCTAATGCGCAAGCCAAATCGATAATGGCCCAGTCAATGCCGTTATCCAGCAAGAGTGCCAGTCGCGCTATTTTCTGGTGGCGGAACCTCTCTGCCAATGCCGCTATTTTGGGCAGTAATTCACCGTAGTTAATCACCTGATAACTATCGCACAATGCAGGGCGCAGAGGGTCTTGCGCCGCCATTTTCGCCAACGGTTCAAAAAGGATCATCGTTGTATCCTCCTTTGAAAAGTAAAAATGCTGGGCATTGGCGCAAACAAGGAAAGTAATAAGCTGGTTCTCACATAACAACCGGCAAATAGCCGCAAACATAATTCGTGCATTTCCCGATTCCGAACAAGCAAAATTACCTATTTCAACCAAACGATTACGTAAAACTGAATGCCCGGTTTGCGTTGCAATGACCACCTCAATAGGTGCGTCCAAATAGTGCTCAAGATAAAGTGTCCCGAAATCACCACGATTCAGGCCACAGGCACTAATAAGGACACCATCGGCACGATACAGTCCTAATAAATGAGGTAAAAAATGTGGGATAGTGGCATTGAACTCACGGCTATACTCCCGCTGAATATATTGTTGCAGTTGGTTTTCTTCTTGCTCATTCTGAGCAAATAACAACGGGTAAGGTGCCTGAATATTCATGCTCATAATCGCTCCTTTTACTGATAATAAGGAGTGTAATGATGGATACTTAAGAAAAACTTAAATTGATAACAATATTGGGTTTAGCCGTTAAATGCCTTTATATGCCCAACCCGCACACGTGGGTTTTTCTCCTTAACTCATTGATACTCATACCACAAGAAATATCTGGAAATGCTCACTATTGAGCAATAGCAAGCTACATTCATAAGCACTATTCAGCTATTCCATATAGTGTCTAAATGAAAATGTACCGAAAATCATATTTGAGGAGATAAATATGTCACAACCCCCAATCAATCAATCAGATATTAAACATTCCAAACAACGGCGCTCACTATTAAAAACTGCGGTAGGAATGTCGGTGCTTGGTATCGCCAGTGGATTAACTCTAGCCACACCAGGGATATCTTACGCAGCAGCTTTAACGCGTGAAGAGCGAGATAAACTCACTCCTGAGCAAATTATTGCTGGCATGAAAGAAGGGAATATCCGCTTTAGAGCAGGCAAAATGCAACAGCATGATTATTTGGCTCAAAAACGGGCCAGTGCTGAAGGTCAATTCCCCGCGGCGGTTATTCTCAGTTGTATTGACTCACGGGCTCCGGCGGAAATTCTTTTTGATACCGGGATTGGTGAAACATTTAATGCCCGTATTGCCGGTAACATTGCCAATAACGATTTATTGGGCAGTATGGAGTTTGCCTGTGCGGCCGCGGGAGCAAAAGTCGTTCTGGTCTTGGGGCATACTTCGTGTGGCGCAGTTCGGGGGGCAATCGACGGCGTAGAACTCGGTAATCTGACCGGCTTGTTAAATCAAATTAAGCCAGCAATTGACGCAACCCAATTTAACGGAGAAAGAACCGGTAAAAATGATCAGTTTGTCGATGCCGTTGCTAAAACCAATGTTCAGCATACGATCAATGAAATACGGAGCCGGAGTAGCATTCTCAATGGATTAGAGAAAGAGGGGAAAATTAAAATAGTTGGTGCAATGTATAATCTCAATGGCGGGGCCGTTGAGTTTATTAGCTAATAGATTACAAGCTCCGGGCTTTATCGCTCGGAGCAAATTCATAATGCTATCGAGCCGCTATTTTCTGTGGTGGTAGGCAACTAATAAGTGATGCCAGATTCCATTATCTATGCTGTAAACAACATGTTATACAGAAAAGCATCACCAAAGACACAGGATAAAAGAAAGTCGTGCTACGCTTTAATTAAGCGATAACGTTAATTTAGCTATTCTTTATGCTAATAGAATTCCTACACGAAAAAGTTCCTTAGCCACACCGTTATCAGGAGCGTCACCATGAATCCTCCAATATATGTTTGTTAGCCCTATTTAAAAAAACTTAAATAACAGATCACTTTTACCTGTGTGGGGCCTCGATATGTTTCACTTTGATGCTTATGGTACGCTCGTTGCTGCAACGCTGGTGCTATTGCTAGGAAGGCAATGTGTCCAGAATATTCCTCTGCTGCAAAAATATGCTATCCCGGAACCTATTGCGGGTGGTTTGCTGCTCGCATTACTGTTTCTGCTTATTCATCAGACGACCGGTTGGGAAGCCAGCTTTGATACATCACTACGTGATCCGCTAATGCTGACTTTTTTTGCCTCAATTGGCCTTAATGCGAATCTGGCAAGCTTAAGGGCTGGCGGTAAGGTATTGATAAAGTTTTTTGTGGTCGTTATCGGTTTGCTGTTACTGCAAAATATGGTTGGCATCGGTATGGCCAAAGTGCTGGGGCTGGAGCCACTGATGGGGCTGCTGGTGGGGACCATAACACTTTCTGGAGGGCATGGCACCGGTGCAGCTTGGAGTGCCGTATTTGCGGAGAATTATGGCTTAAGTAATGCTACGGAAGTTGCCATGGCCTGCGCAACTTTCGGCTTGGTATTAGGTGGCTTGATCGCCGGTCCTATTGCCCTTTATCTCATTAAACATTCCGCCACTCCCAATGGCAGAGCGGAAGATGCCTTGCAACCCACAACCTTCGAGAAACCTCAGTCAGGGCGGATGATCACTGCGCTGGTATTAGTAGAAACTATCGCCATGATTGCCATTTGTTTGATGGCTGGTCGCTATATCACGGGGTTACTGGCGGGATCTATATTTGAATTACCGATCTTCGTCTATGTCTTATTTGTCGGGGTTATTCTTAGTAATCTACTCACTTATACTGGGTTTTATCAGGTTTTTGACCGTGCAGTCTCCGTAGTCGGTAACGTAAGCCTCTCCCTTTTTCTGGCAATAGCGCTGATGAGCCTAAGATTGTGGGAACTGGCGTCTCTGGCATTACCGATGTTGGCGATTTTATTGGTGCAGACGCTAACCATGGCTCTGTATGCCATATTTGTCACTTATCGGATTATGGGAAAGAATTATGATGCGGCCGTTCTTGCTGCTGGACATTGTGGTTTAGGTTTGGGGGCAACCCCAACAGCAATTGCGAATATGCAAGCGATTACCGAACGTTTCGGGCCATCCCACGTTGCGTTTCTGATTGTACCGATGGTCGGTGCTTTCTTCCTGGATATCGCCAATGCAGTAGTGATCAAACTGTCTTTGTTATTACCGATGTTTACGCAACTTGGCTAAAAGCCAGTATTCATGGTGCCATCAACCGGCCAGAAGACGGAAACCCAGTATAAGCCGGCACATACCCTATAGTATGTGCCGATGTTTATTCACCAGCGCACCTCTAACGCGCTAAATCCCCTCCCCCCTCGCGCCATGCTCTTCTTAAGTGATAACTGTTGATCTAGCATTGATTTCATAAGGTATTGCCGGTATAACTAACAGCCATTTAGAGATATAGACGTCTAAACGGATAAAATATCATGCACTCACCTGTTCCCATCGAAGGGCAGTTCAAACGTACAATGAAGGCCCGGCATCTGGTGATGCTCTCTCTGGGGGGCGTGATTGGCACCGGCTTATTCTTCAACACCGGCTATATAATCTCCACCACGGGTGCCCTCGGCACACTGTTGGCCTATATGATAGGTGCTGTGGTGGTCTATCTGGTAATGCTCTGCCTGGGTGAACTGTCGGTAGCAATGCCAGAAACCGGGGCTTTTCACGTGTATGCTTCCCGCTATCTTGGCCCAGCCACTGGCTATACCGTTGCCTGGTTATACTGGCTGACCTGGACAGTAGCCCTCGGTTCCAGTCTGACCGCCGCTGGGTTCTGTATGCAGTATTGGTTCCCTCAATCACCGGTGTGGTTATGGTGCCTTATCTTTTGTCTGGCTATTTTTCTGCTCAATGTGGTCACTACCCGCTTCTTTGCCGAAAGCGAATTCTGGTTCTCTCTGATCAAGGTCGTCACCATTTTGGCATTTATCATTTTGGGTGGTGCGGCGATGTTCGGCCTATTGCCGATGAAGGACGGCACACCCGCCCCCTTCCTGCACAATCTAACCCACTCTGACTGGCTGCCAAACGGCACCTTACCGATCCTGATGACCATGGTGGCGGTCAATTTCGCTTTCTCCGGCACCGAGTTAATCGGTATCGCCGCGGGCGAAACAGAGAAACCAGAAAAAGCGATTCCGTGGGCAATCCGCACCACCGTGATCCGCCTGAGTGTTTTCTTTATCGGTACGGTATTTATTCTGGCTGCGCTGATCCCGATGGATCAGGCCGAGGTTGTCAAAAGCCCGTTTGTACTGGTATTTGAACGTATCGGTGTACCCTATGCCGCCGATATCTTCAATTTCGTGATCCTGACTGCCATCCTGTCAGCCGCTAACTCTGGTCTTTACGCCTCTGGCCGCATGCTGTGGTCATTGGCCAATCAGCGAACACTGCCTGCTTATTTTTCCCACATCAATAAACGCGGCATTCCTATTAATGCGCTGATCTTTAGCATGCTCGGCGGCTTGTTGGCACTGTTGACCAGTGTTATCGCGCCAGATACGGTGTTTGTCGCGCTATCAGCGATTTCTGGTTTTGCCGTCGTCGCAGTCTGGCTGAGTATCTGCGCAGCCCACTATATTTTTCGCCGCAACTACCTACGCAGTGGGCTGCCAATCGAGGGACTGAAGTACCGCGCGCCGGGTTACCCGCTGACGCCGATCGCAGGCTTCAGCCTGTGCCTGTTAGCCTGTATCGGTCTGGCCTTCGATCCTGAGCAACGTATCGCCCTATACTGCGGGCTACCCTTTGTTGCCTTGTGCTATATCACCTATTACCTGACCCATCGTGCCGGGAAAAACCAACCATTGGGAGAGAATCATGCCGGTTAACAACCCTATCTCTGCGCTCTTAACCGCTGATCGCACATTGATTTTGGATGGCGCATTAGCCACTGAACTGGAGGCGCGAGGTTGCTCTCTTAGTGATCCGCTGTGGTCCGCTAAGGTGCTAATTGAGAATCCTGAACTAATTTATCAGGTTCATCTGGACTATTTTAACGCAGGGGCACAATGTGCCATCACCGCCAGTTACCAGGCGACCCCACAGGGTTTCCTGCGCCGTGGCCTCGACCAGCAACAATCGTTGGAACTCATTGCCAAAAGTGTTCAGTTGGCACAGCAGGCACGCAACGATTTTTTGAATCAGCACCCGCAAGCTGAACCGCTGCTGATTGCCGGTTCCGTTGGCCCATACGGCGCTTATCTCGCAGATGGATCTGAGTATCGAGGCGATTACCAGCTGCCACAAGATGAGATGATCGCCTTCCACCGGCCACGTATCGCGGCACTGGCTGAGGCTGGGGTTGACCTGCTGGCCTGTGAAACACTGCCATCGTTCGATGAGTTGCAAGCGTTGCTAACACTACTGCAACAATTCCCTACTTTGGGTGGCTGGTTCGCATTCACGCTACGCGACAGCCAACACCTTAGTGACGGTACCCCCCTGACCGAAGTTCTGGCGCTACTGCGCGGCAATCAGCAAGTACTGGCCATCGGCATAAACTGCATTGCGCTGGATAACGTGACCCCGGCGCTACAGCAGTTTGCGGCACTGGCTGATAAGCCGCTGCTGGTGTATCCAAACTCAGGGGAACATTACGATGCTGTGAGCAAGACCTGGCATGCCTGCGGGGGCGAACACAACCACCTGAATGATCTGGTTGGGGAATGGCAGCGCCTGGGAGCACGACTAATTGGCGGTTGCTGTCGTACCACACCAAAAGATATTCGCATCATCGCTGAGCACTGTAAGCTGTAATCCCCCAGTGATATTGTAGCTAAGCGCCAACAGTATCACTGGACAAGCTTTGCCGCCTGATGACCTGCGGCAAAGCCTCTAAATATGCTGCTTCACCTGAGCGGCATTATTTAGTCGCCTAATTGCCGGAGTCAGGCTGGCGGCGATAGTCGCTATCACAACAGCAACGGCTGAAGCCAGCAAAACGGCCCGGCTGCCATAGTGCATAGCGAGAGGCCCCGCAGCAAGTTCCCCGATAGGAATTGCCACAAATGACCCCATCGCATCATAGGCATAAACACGCGCGAGTTTCTCGGGTGGAATATGGGTTTGTAGAGAATGTGCCCACACAACACCGAATTGCCCAAAACCGACGCCGGCAATAAAAAATGCCCCCATAAGGATGGCAGTCGAAGACACCATACTAAGGAGAGTGATAGGGATTGCGCAAAGTGCAACCAGAAGGACACCAATAAACAGATCGCGTCGTGGCCGCCAGCGGAGTGCAATAAAAGAACCGGCAATCAGGCCAATACTTTGTGCGGCAACAATAATCCCCCAACTGGCACGCCCAAATGAAGCATCAGCCACTATCGGGCCAAGGATCATCACTACGCCGCTAAAAGCGGCATTAACAATAGTGAACTGGGCAACAATAGTCCACACCCACGCACGAGCAATAAACTCCTGCCAGCCATCTCGTAAATCCTGCAAGATATTGGTTTGCGATGCGAGGAGCTGTGCCGAGGCAGTGCGAATCAAGAGATAAAGCGGTGCTGAAGCGGCAAACCCCAAGGCATCGACGGCCAATCCCCAGCCAGGCCCAATGGCAGCCGTCAGAACCCCGCCCAGTGAGGCGCCAATCACCGTCCCGCCATAGACCCCCAACTGGATAAAAGCGTTCGCTTCCCTGAGGTTACGTGCGGGCACGGTTTGTGGAACCATTGCTGAAGAAGCAGGAAGGGCAATGCCCGCTGCCGCGCCGTTAATCGTCCCAAGGACTGCTAACCACATAATTGTTGCTGTTCCATCCAGCACCAACCAGGCAACAATCCCTTGAGATAAGGCGGCAATGACAGATGAAGACAGCAGAACCTTACTTCGTGAGTAACGATCCGCAAGTACTCCACCAATCAATAAGAAGGCAACATTGAAAACAGAACGTGCAGCTACCACCAGACCTAAATCTGCTGCGGAACCGCCGATATCCAACACCGCGAACGCCAGTGCAATCGGTGCGATTCCATTACCTAATACCGTGAGGAGGCGGGCAAAAAACAAGTTTCGAAACGGGGCATAGTGAAATACATGTCGGGAAGATGGGACCGTGGCGTTCGCGTTCACTCACTTTTCTCCGCACTGATTTCAATACCTTGCAGGCTCTCACTGCTATCTTTCAATGGGGCTATTTCATACTTTTTTTGTTTATTCATTTTGGGCAACTTTTAATTACATCACGCGCTTGTAGCAGGGGGTCCGCAGTGACATCCTCTGCCTTCACAAATACCATTGCCAAATATGTGTCTTTATCTGTATGAATGCCAAGATTAATTGATTTGAATGTATAAAATTAT
The DNA here is from genome assembly GCF_048593885.1 of Yersinia sp. 1252 StPb PI. Lineage (NCBI taxonomy): Bacteria > Pseudomonadati > Pseudomonadota > Gammaproteobacteria > Enterobacterales > Yersiniaceae > Yersinia > Yersinia sp. 1252 StPb PI. Next base: position 20,576 of record NZ_JAZGQE010000039.1, read on the forward strand.
TCAAATCATCTGATGAAAACCCTCGTCTTGTCAGCTAGCAGATTTATTACAACCGTTACCCCTAAGTTGCTATAGGGATAACGGCCGTCTCAGCTATGGGTGCTGTTCCGTATTGGGTAACGCCAGCAACGCATAGCGGTTCAGCAGTTGACTAAACCGGCTGTCTATCTGTTGGCGCAGTGCCGATGACGGAGTCTGCCCTGACTCGGACTGTACCTGATACTGACGCAACAATTCTTCCAGCGGTAAGGTTTTTGCCAGCGGCTGCTGTATCGCAAACACCACCGTTTTCAGCTCCGAGACCGTCATATAGCGTCCCTTCTTTTCATCCAATCCATTCAGTCGCTCTGCCAGTTGCCGCAAACGCTCTTGTGCCAATGCATAGTGTTTCAACTCCACCAATGGCGCAGCACCGGCTTCTCGCTGTTGTTGCCATAATGCACTCAGTCGGTTGACTTCTTGACTGGCGGGCCACAGTTGCTGCGCTTGTGATAACACCCCATCCCCCCGCATTTGTGCCCATAACGGCGGTAACTGTGTCAGTTGTTCCAACTGTGTGCCACTGCCTTGCAGCACCGGGCCTGCCAATCGTGCCAACTCAGCATCTGAGGTTTGTTTTCTCAGTTCATCGATTGATTTGGCGGCCAGTGGCGCAGGTAATGGCGCGACGCTGGTCAGCAATGCCTCGCGCAATGGATTAGATGACAGCGACTGCCAGATAAAGAAACTGCCCGCCATCAAAACGGCCATCAGCGATAGCCCGGCGACAAACCCCTGCCCCGCTTTCCAACGTGGTGGGGGCGGCAAAGGCGGCGACAACTCCACCTCAACACGCGCCGGGGCCGGTTCGTTGACAAGATAAACCAGTGGTTCGCTGACCGCAGCCGACGAGAATGTCGGTTGTGGCTGTCGTTGTGGTTCAGAGACACCGGCATGCCGTACCGGAATACTCAATCGGTCTGGCGTATCAGCGGCGGCCTCGGCGCTCTCCAGACGTAGTGCGGCGTTATGCAACATCAGGCGCACCCCATCCAATTTACTCAGATGTTTGAGCTCCAGCGTTTGCAACTGCGTGCACAACTGTTCCAACGCACGCTCTGCCCGGTACACCTGAGCCAGGTCACCGTAGCATAACGTCATGGTGCGCCAAACTTGCTGCAACCGGTCACTCAACCAGGCCAATAACGCCACCCGGGCATGTGTTTGCGGCGGCCATAATGCACTCCACTGATGAGACAGCAAGCCCGCCAGCAGCTCCAACCCTTCACACAGCCCGGCAAGACCGGCAATGTGCGTACGTGCCAAGGTAAAATCTACCGTGGTCTGCAACTCAACCCCGTTCTGGCGAAACAGCGCCAAACAAAGCTGCTCGACCCGCCCCCAGTCAACATCCGGGCGAGCGGGATGATGTAATTTGCCGATTTCGTCACGTAAGGCACTAAATTCAGCAAAATGGCGGGGGTCACCGCCGGTTTTAACCGTCCGCTCAGTATTCGATATCATGTGTTTGTCTTCCCTGAATAGGCGTTAAGATGACTCACCCGGATTGAGATAATGTTGTTGTTTAAGATGACGTATCAGCACCCGGCCTTCCGGCATAAATGCCGTGCCGTAACGCACCAATCCCAGACCTTTCAGCTCCGCCTCAATGGCGTACTCCAGATGGCCGGGAGCGGATTGTGGCAGTAGCACCACGTTGATACTTTTCAGCCGTGGCTCATATTTTAGCAACGTGGCTGAGAGCGTAGTCAGCAGTGAATGTGCGGTTCCTGGCATTCCCTGCAAGATTTTGCTCATGTCTGGCAGGCCGTAATCCGGCAGATGGCTGAGCGTACCGGCGCGGCAGTTAAGAATGCGCTGCATATTGTCGAGCACCGACAGGACGACCTGATTGGTTTCGCTCACCTGATGAAGGTCAAGCTCACCCGCTACGTTGCCGAACAGCATTTCATAGAGAGAAGGCTGGGGCATATTACTTATCCTTCAAGGGTAAAAGAATCATCCCATGATTATTCAGTTCAATCTGACGAGCCTTATCGGGGTCGAGGTCGTCACGGCTCAACACCACCCGCCAGGTGTTGTTAGCGATATCAGGTGCCAGAAACATACCCGCGACTGCCACATACTGCGCTTTTTCGTCCATCGGCATATCGATGGACACCGCAGCACCCGGACGAATACGGATATCTTTTTCAGCAAGCAGATCGGCTTTGATGGCCTGGCTGTCCTCGGCAAATAATGAGGGATAATCGGTACCGTCAAATGTTTTGCGGTCTTGTAGCTGATAGATGCGCACCACCGTGGCCAGTGGGGCACCGGTCGCGTTGTTGTTTACCGCATCCCGCGCCTGTATATCCAGATGCAGGGTTTTCACCTGCTTATAAAAAATGGATTTTGTCACCGCGACGGTGCCGTCACTCACTTTCTGAGTCAGTCCACATCCGCTCAGAGTGGATACCATGACCAGCATCAGTAATGCAAAACGTGTTTTACCAGCGGTAATCGCCATATTCATCGGTGTCCCTTCGGTGAAGATTTTCCTGAACACGCTGATAGCGGCCCAGATTAATTGTGATCATTTCAGTGTCGGTGGGTGTGGTTGACGCGACGCGTTGTGTCCGCATTACGGCGGTTCTGCCTAACAGAATACCGGTGCTTTTCGGCTGGCAGGAGAGCTGTGCGTCGGGCAGTAGCGCGCGTAACACCGTCAGTTGTAAACGCACATGCAGCCGCGACCCCAGATACACATGCAACAACGCCATCAAATCCGTGTGTAACTGCCCACCGGGCAACCACTCTCGGGCTTCATCGGGGTTATCGGTTTTCAATTGCAGTAATACCTGACTGTTAACATCCACCGCGTGACTGCCCATTACCGGGCTGTTACTCATGCTGACGGGGTGACGTGCGCTCAGGGCCAGTGGATTGCGCAAGGGGATACGGCAGCGGTCATGCGCTATCACATGGGCATCGGTTTCCGGTGCCAGCAACTGAACCAGCGCAATAATGCCTTCACTGGTGCGAGTGGGCAGGCGCATCATGCCAGTCAGTGCCAGAAAACGAGACACCGGCGTGGCGATATTCTGTGCACATCCCTCAATACCCAGACCACAGAGGCTCAGCAGATACCGAGAGGTTTTATCGGTGCCACCGGGCGAAAAGCTGGCCGGATAAGAGTACTTCCGCCAGACGCGGTAGTACTGCGTGATCAATCGGTGATTGAAAATGTCCAGAAAGTCGCTGACTGCCTCATGCCCTTCCCGGCGCTGGGTAATATCGTCGATATACGCAGTAGGCAGTGGCGACTCCACGCCATACAGTCCCATAAAGGTGGTGCGGATGGTCGGTGGGAGGTGTGCATGCGCGGGTATTTCCACCCGTTTAAATTCACTGGCCGGAAACCCCATGCCCGGATGGGGGCGAAAACGCACCGGATCGTGCCTAACCTGCCAGTGACTACCCAATGGCGGGGCATCCGGCTGGCTTTGCTCCAGTAACTGACAGAAGCGATAAAACTGGGTATACGGCAGTTTATCCCACAGTTGTTCGATTAGCCGGGCAGACGCTGATTGTGATTCTCTTTCCATCGGATACATTTCCCGGCAGGCTGAACGATAAGAGTGAGTTGATTGAACAAATGAATGTCAGCGTAAAGGGCAAAGAAACGGTTGAGCATCTCGCCAAACAGATGAATGTCGCCTTCGCCGGTAAAGCCGTTGCCATCCAGTGTCACTTCAATGTCGATACCCCGTAACAGAAAGCCCTTTTCAAAACGCTGCGTCTGGTGGTGCTGCACCTGTTGAATGGCATCAAGACGGCGATTATTCAGTTCATCCCCTTGCCAGTTGTACAGCTCCAGCGTCCCGCGTAGCACCTGTGCGCTGCTCATCAGGTTGAGGTAACTTGAGCCCAGATGGCTCAGTACCCGCCACTGGAAATGGTCTTCCGCCGGGGGATAAGAGGGTAACGTAGGCTTGCAGAGATTGCGTACTTTCAGCGGCGTCTGTAACACTGCTTCGCAGCGGTCCAACAACGTGCTCTGTAACGCTTTGCGCGGGAGCTGACCATTGGTACCGGTAATTTTCAGTGACACCGCCTCGCGGGTAAACAATCGGTCCGCTTCCCATTGCTGGCCGCCGAGGATCAACCAGGTATCATGCAGCCCGGTCACCCCTCGTTTTACGCGGGTATGGTAATAGCGTTCCGGTGCATGACGTCGCTGCATTCCGCCACGATGGCGAAAACTGGTAAAAGGAACATAGGTGGCATCGGATGTCCGTTGCGAACCGGTCACAGCGTCGACGGAGTAAATTTCGGTGTGCCCATCCTGCAAGCGGCGCGGGCGCAGCATATACTCACTTTCCAGTCCATTGATGGTTAACGGGTCAGCTTCCAGCGAGAACAGGTTAATCACCGGTACACAATGCAGGTTAAGCGCGTCATCCCTGACCGGCAGATCACTTTGCCACTGACAATCAAACACCACTTCGATATCAAACCAGGCAATACCCGCCGGCAGCGTCACGGTTTCCAGCCCGTTCAGATGCACGAACATAAACTTCTCGCGGAAAGTGAAATATTCCAGTAATAGCTGATAACCGCTGAATGCGCTGTCGCCTTTGGGCCACAGCAAATCTTGGTCTGCAAAGCCACCGGGCGAAAACCAACCATCCAGTTTTATTCGATCAACCTGATTGGGTAGACGCAAATAGAGCGCGGCCTGACGCCGGGTGAGGGCCAGATGTAACGCACTGCTGACCGCCGCCTCTCCCGCCAGATAAAAACACAAGCGACGTAAGTCCACCTGCAACCAGTCAGCTTGTGGGCTGCATGCCAGTCGCAGACGCAGCACCGAACGGCCGTCTGGTTCGGTCGCCATCACCACGGTTGAGACGGCGAGCGGGTTGAGTACCATATCGCGGGTAGTTCGGTACTGGCAGACGGTATTCTTCGGCCCAATGGGGCGGGAATAGATTTCCATGCCTTCGGGCACGATTTCAGCCATTTTCATCGCCGGAACATCCGGGGTCAGCGCCACCACCGACAGCGAGGGAATGGTGCGTAGATAGTGCGGCCACAACATGCTCACCAGCCCTTCGGTGAACTCCGGTAGGTCGTCATCAATTTTTTCGCGCAATCGCCCCATGGAGAAGGCAAAGCCTTCAAACAGGCGTTCGACGTAAGGGTCAGGCGTACCGGGTTTATCCAGGTCTAACATCGCTGCCCGGTCAGGGTGAGTTTGGGCAAACTCTTTAGCTGCATCGCGCAGATAGCGCATTTCGGCGTCGTAATAACGCAGGGTAAGGTCTTTCATGGTTTTCTTTTTATCAGGATAGGGTTATCGATTAACCACACAGCACCGCAGCCCGTGCCGGGTCGAGGGCCACTAATCCGGCGAGTAGGTTTTCCATCTCGCCATGCAAGCGTGATTTGTCCGACTCGGTTCGGCTGGCTTTCATGCGCAGCAGTTTTAGGCGGCGGGCTTTTACTTCAAACAGTAATTCCGGCTCCCATTGGGTGAGCGTCATCAAGGTCGCGTTCCCCTCCAGTTCACCCAGCAAATGCAATGCCATGTCGTTTTTTCCGTACTGCTCGGCGACCCGCGCCATCAGCAGGCGGATCAGCCACTGATGGCGAGAGGTGCGGGTACCCGGACGGTTCTGCAACCAATTCAGCGCCGCTTCCACACCTTCGCTGTCGGCTTGCGCCAGCGCTTCCGGCTCCAGTTGCAAAATATCGTCATCACCCGCCGTACTGGCGGATGCCGCCGGTTCACTGCCCCAACTTTCTGCTGCCATGACGTGCTGGTTTATCCAGTGCAAGGTCACCTCATCAGCAAAAGGTGTACCATCACTGAATGCCAGACCGTCAAGCCCCGGCAGGCGGGTCAGCAGACCATTTAAATCTTGCTGAATGATGTCAGCCCAGCGCTCGTAAGGTGCGCCCGTTTTCAGCAGTGCCTGATGGGTATACCACTGGAGATCCAGCCACAGGTGATTAACGCCCTGTGCAAATAGGATGTCGGTTTGCTCCAGCAGTTCCAGCCAGCTTTGTTGCAGATAAAGACGTTTCAGCAGTGCGCGGTTCTCCAGCTTCGGCGGAGCCAGACGGGTACATCCGTCAGCTGCCAGTGGCGGCAGTTCATGCAGGGTGTCCAGACGAATACTTTTCATCAGATGATGCCCCGACAGCCAGCCGTTCGGCTGGTCGCGCAAAAAAACCGCCAGCAGTTTTGCCTGATCGAGCAAATCACGCCCGGAGCTGACGGCTTTCAACGCAGGAGCATCAGGCGCAGAGTGACGAGGGAGACTGCTGTTTTGTGGGATAACGGCATCAGGGCCGCCGGACTGCATTAGCCGGTTTTCTAATGCCGCATACAGGCTAGCGAATTGAGGGCGGATGGACGCATCCCAGCCGCCAACACTTTCCTCGGTTAACACCAACGCGCCCACAATGCGTTCAAAGTCAGCTTTTGTGACTTCCGGGTACAGTGACAGGCTATCCAACACCCGGCTACCCGCCAACCATTCCAGTGCCAGTTTGCGGCTGTTGCCACGTTGTGGATGCAGTGCATCACCAAAACGTTGGACCAACCCGGCCAGCAGAGCCAGGCCATCCGCCAGCCCGCTTTCGCCATCGATGTGCAGTCGCGCCCAGATATAATAGGTCGCGACGCGCACATCTTTGCACGCACCGGTCAGCAGCTTCTCCGCCAGTGCACAGACCAAACCAGTATCTGCGCCGGACAGTTTGTTGACCTCTTCACGCATCTGCTGGAAATCATCGTCATAACCGGGGTCATCACCCACCGGTGAATCCGGGGCAATGGGGACCAGCCATTTTTCCCAGAGCGAAATCTGCTGCTGGGCCTGCTGCGAAAGCGCCTGCTGTTCGGCATGGCAAGCGCTGAGTAAGGTGTGCAACGTAGCCATCAGTATCCCTCTTCTGTTGCGGTATCCGTTTTCTGAGCGCCACCGGTGGCATCCACACTGAATATTTGCGTCGGTAAGACGAAGTTACGCAGTTTCAGTAACGCCAGCGGGCCTTCTCCAGCTTCAGTCCGTAAGGTGTAGTTCAGCGGCCTGCCATCAGGCGCTTTCCAGCTAAGATTAAAACTGCTGTTGACACCCTGATACGGTGTGACCTGAGCCTTATCCAGTAAACGGATCCACCCCCAGGCCCCGGGGAGATCGGCAAACTGTCGGGTACCGGCCTGGGTACTTATCCAACTCAGGCTGGCACCCGGTGCTTCAGTGTCATGGGGCCAGGTGAAACGTTTCCACACTGGCAACTGGTTGTAATAGCTGAGCTTCTGGCTGTCGATCACCAGATCAGTCTGCATCACGTCTTTCGCGGTACCGGGGCGCAGTTCAAAGCGTATGCCTGCTTCACCGTCGGCAAACACCACGTCAGACAAATAACTCAGTTGGTCCACCGCTTTCAGGAATGCTGGGTTAAATGTCAGCCCCTGAGCATTAATGCTGTCCGGCACCCAATGGCTGCCCTCTTTGTGCAGCACGCCATTCAACCGGGTTTGCAGAAAACGGGCGATACGGCCACTGTCGCTGTTGAGATAACGTGCCAGCAGCGGGAGTGACACTTCACTGCTGGTATCTTTTAAGGGATAACGCCCGCCGAAGGTACTGTTCCAGTCATCGACGATAGATGCCTGCCACTGGGCATTCAGGCTCTGAGCGGCAGGAGTTAATACCTGCTGCCACGCCTGTTCCATTGGCTGGACAAATACCGTCTGGCCAAATCCACTCCACTCCTGACCGAGGCTGGCGGCAACCAGACTGCCATAATCACGGGTTTCGGTCAGATCGACCGCTTTGCCCTGAAATACCGTCTGCGCCAGAGTCTGGGTCATGGCTTGAGGATCGGCAGCATTCACCACCTGCTGAAGTTTAAGGCGTACTTGGGTAACGCGGGTCAGGAAGGTTTGCAGACTGAGGTTGGTATTGCCCTGTCCGCCGGCTTTGACATCCATCAGCGCCAGTACCGGACCAAAAGTGGCATCCAGCGGCCCCTGTGCACCCGCTTGCTGATCAATAGCGGGCTGCTCATCGCGGTTTAACAGATTTTTGGCCGATTTGACCAGCGAATCAGACAACGCCTCACCGGTTTGCCCGGTTTTCCCCTGTACGCTCAGGGTGTTCATTAGCGCCACCAGAGGGGACTGACGCACGTCTGCCATCAGGGTGAGTTGGTCGATGGAGTCCGATAACGTCTGTGCTTGCTGCCAGTGCAGGCTATTGAGAAAGTCCAACCAACTGGTAGAGAAATCAGCGAAATAGCGCGCCTTCAGACGTGCCTGCAGGGCTTCGGGAGAATCCTGCTGCAATGCGGTATTTTTACTGTCACTCAGTACCCAGTCCATCTCTTCCCGACGCTCACTGGCCACTTTTTCAATCGCCGGTTTTACTGCGTCATCCCAGGCTCTACGGGTGAACATGCCCGGCACCACGGCATCGGTGGTAAAAATCCGTTCAGCATCAGTATCACCGGTCATATCAGACAGGCGCAGATCAGCATACTGATTCGCCACCTGAGCCAGCATCTTCTGATAGAGCGAAGATTCACTGTTACGGGCACCCATCTGACTGATCAACCGGGTACGTACCTGACTGACCAGATTTTCATCCAGCTTCAGACGCCAGGCCGGGTGCAGGGAAAGATTACGAGCATAAAAATCCAGTAGAGCGGGACCGCTACCCTGCCAGAGGCTGTCCGGCACACCACTGCGCTGTGGCCAGTCATGAAGCAGCGTGGTGCTAAACCATGGCGCATCCATTTTCTCCGGGCGCGCCAGCATCAGATAGAGTTTTAACTGCTCATAAGCGGGTTTTACCAGCGAGTCGCGCAACGGAGAGTCAGGGGGGAGCTGCGCCATGGTGCTGAGTTGTTCTTCAAGGTGACGGGCGGCGGCATCACGCAGCAGAGGGGTGGCGCTGGCCCAATAATGTGGCCAGAGTGCGGCCAGTAAAGCATCGTTCTGGCTCAGACCAAATCGGCTGTGCCAAGGTGCGCCCTGTTGCTGGCGATACTGCAATCTGCCTAACGTGTGTTGCAGATCCAGTTGCGCTTGCAGACGCGCCGGCAGCGATTGCTGCACATTAGCCGCCAGTTTCACCTGAGACTCACTGGCATTAATCGTATCTCGGTTGACCAGGAATGACATCACCATGCCCACCCCCCACAACACCATGATGCCCGCCAGCGCCATCGCCAGCGTTTTACACCAGGCAAACCCCAGCTTTTTCGCGGCTAAGCCTGCGGGCAATAATGGCAGTGAATCAATCAACACATCCCAGCGGTTATCCTTGCCCCAGTGGTGTTTCACGCTGCGTTTTGCATTGACGGACGCCGGGCTGAATATCACCCCCGCCAACGGTGAAGGGCGATAGGGATTCAGCAGAGTCGCCAACGGGCCGGCGACAGAATCTGGCTGACGCGCTAACTGATCGGCCAGTTGCAACAAGAATGGGTGCTGGGTGTTGCTGCTAATCTGTTGTGTACCCTGCTCAATCAGCGACGGCAGCAGCCCGGCAAGCTGTGTACTCAGTTCGCCAGCGTTACACCCCACTGGTAGTAAACAGCCGACGGATTGGGTGATGCGATCGGCCCCGTCATCGGCATGCAGTGACCAGACATACAGCGGCAGCCGCCAACCGAGCAGCTCAAAACGTGCCGCGAACGCTTGTGCCACGCTGTCCATCATATCAGCGGTGAGGGTTGTTTTAGACGCTTGCTGACCAAGTGTCGTGCGTTGAGCCAGGGCTGAGGTCACCCAGACCACCCCGTCTAGCGGGCGGCGGCGCAATTTACGTAAAGAACTCAGCCATGCGCTATCAGCCTGCGCCCCCAAATCGCCTCCCCACAACAGCACGGTGCCACTGTCTTCCTGCCAGTATTGCGACGTCAGCCCGGGGGTGAGCTGCTCAACATCAGCCGCACTGCCGGTGAGTAACAGAATGCGCACTTTGCGGGGCCAGAAGCGGCCGTATTGCTTCTGGAGGCCTGTTTTAATATCAGACGCTAAATTACTGTTGGATGAAGTTTTATTTGTTGTTTCCGTTGCTTGTTTCGTCAGTAGTTTTGGTTTAAACGCAATTTGCCTTATGCTTTGTTTCCATCGCCACCAAAATGCCATCCCAATAAGCCCCATCAGAAGAGCTGAAAAAATCCCCCCCCATATTAGCCAGGCAGTAGAAGCTAATACGCCGCTGTCGACCAGTTGGCGCTGGAAAACTATCAAGAGCAGAGCACTAACCCCGGCCAAACCAATAATCAGAAGGAAATATCCCCAAAAACCATAGCGTGGTGGTCGAGATCCTTTCTCTTGGTTCATGAAAATAGCTCCTTGGTAATGAGACACATCGAACCTGACGATTGTGGCTTTTGATAAATAATTAGTTGGTTTTGTGAGGTTTTTATTGCTGCTTCTACCATCATGCTCAAAGACAGACCCAAAGTAAGTTCTCCTGGAGGGCCGAAAGTCAGGTCAATATAATGAACGGGTTTCTTTTTAGGTAATATCCAGTCATGAACATTCGCATATAAAGCGATATTCACCGAGGTATTCTCTGTATCACCCGATAACCAAACATGTTCTAGTTTATTAAAATCTAATTGGTTGTAATCAAAAAGCATGTTTAGATCATCAGACAGTTTTCCGGGTGCTAATGGCATTAGCCTTCCTAATCCTGCCAGAACGGGATAACCATGTGTGTTAATAAATTCTGGTGAACTAATCAGTTGCGCTGAAATAAGTTCACTGGATTTTTGCTGTATGTTATTAGGCCAGTTTTGCAAACACAAAATTAAAATCACGCCTTTGATTTCAGACTCAAGATTCAATTCATCGATTTCTTCAATAGAAGAGATAAATTCAGGCAAAAGATCCCACTGACCGAAAACAGCAGATTGAATTGTTTCACGATGGAGTGCTGAAGAGTGTAATACATATACGGTGTGTACATAGTGACGATAGCCTGAAGACTGACTTTCGAGCTTATCATCAATCTCATTTAATCGTGATGGTAAAGTTTTTTTGTCTCCGGCTAACGGGCGGGCTTTTTGAGGATACATAGGGATTTTAGCTAAATCCCCCAAAACTGAGTTCACGCCTTCTGCCTCTGGAGTTAATAAAACATTACCCACTACGGCGAGCTGCTTTCGACTCCATTGTTGCCATTGCGCCTTCGTTTTTTGTGATTCTTCATGCCAGGCAAACGCAGATGCACCTGACTGCTCATAACGGTTAAGTATTACCCCAAAAATACAAAACCATAATAATAGGGCAGGTAATACACCATAAAGGAGTATCGGGGTATATGTCGAAAAACGGCCAATAAATAAAGCAGCTCCAGCCCCTATTATCAACATGATGACTAAAATAATTAGCCACAGACTATAACGAGGCGGAGGTAATACAGATTGCTCAGGGATTTCAGGAATAGGCCAACCCATAATTATGACTCAATGCTGTTTTCGGGATGAGAACTAATAACTCGACAACCACAGGCACACTGACAGTTACTCACAACAACAGAAACCCCCTCTTCCATCTCAGTGGGTGAACCTTCAATAATTTTATTATTTCCATGCCCTTGTATGGGACAAGAAACTAAATCACCGACTAATGCAACCTGCACTCCATTAATAAACATGGTAGATGACGCTGTGATCACCTTTCCCCCATGCGTAGTAGCATCACCTAAGCAAACTATTCCTGGCATTCCTTTCTCCTTAGTTATTGCTAGATTTAATGAGGCAATTACTCATCCAAGAAAGCTCCGGGCCTGACTCTTAACGTCTGGCTTATAGCATCCCAGAAATTGACTATTTCATTCTGACTATAAGGTGATGGCGTTAATTCATCATTAAGCAGTTCCAAGCTAAATACAGGTTTTTTAATTCCGCCGACTTTTTCATTTGTGATGAGTATAAAATCATAGCGCTCATTATCATTTGACGAGTATTTTCCTGCAGCAAGTAACTCTTCAGTATCTAGTTTGTTAATCTTACGTGCTCCCTTTCGTAATATATAACCATCACTTGATAAGAGATTATGCTCAATTTCCCCACTACGATCTAACAAACTATCATTTTCCTTAATGTAATTATCTGTTGATATACCAAACCGTAACTGGCTGGCGTTACTACTTTTGTACAGCGTATCAATACTTTCTTGATCGATTTTATTATCAGTGATAAAAGCATTTGGGATACAAACTCCTGCCATTGTCGGAATTATATTTTCATTCCTACCTTGAATTCTCACTAGTAGTTCATTCAGCTCTGACATCCGTTCCGATGTAGTATCCAGATAAACAGTAGGGTATGAACTACGATCGTTTTTATAACGATCTGCCATACCATTTGTTAGCTTGATCTCAATTTTTATAAGTACCCCATTACTGTATAAATATGCTTCTAATACCCTAAAGGCATCATCAACATTCAGGCTTTCAACTCTTTCAAATATAATGCCTTTAAGCCCATTTGGTAATGGGTAAGTGTTTTTCAGGTAGGGCATATCTATGCTAGATGTATTTTTTGTCGCAAGAAGTTCTTGCTCACGTAACCGTATATATTGTTCAAATGCTGGTTGGTAAACTCGATTGGTTATGATTTTACTGTTTTTAATTTTTATTAGATCATTACCAGAATT
>NZ_JAZGQE010000003.1:0-65563 GCF_048593885.1 Yersinia sp. 1252 StPb PI
AGTTTAAATGACACCATATTGAGAAATGACAGTGTTAAGACTATTGGATTTGTTCCATTTACATGGGGAACTAAAACTATCGAAGATCATGCCGTTCAGAAAAGAATATATTGCCACTTCCCTTTCGTCCCTAAAACGTATATGCCATTGGGTGATTATCTTAAAAATGTTAAAGTCTGTGACAAAGACACAAAAGATCAGACCATGTGTACTATAGAAAATAATATTGACTACGATAAGACCATTAACTCTATTACTAATACCACCGCCCCTCATGATTTTATTAACATACCTATAGATGATGTTATATCCAATTCCTATTGTCTAAAAACATCAAATGCTTATACTCTAAGTTCTGATGATCTAACCAATGATAATATTCAGAGAAATATAGAGCAAGAAGTTGAGGGCGATACATTAGTAAGCTCTGGGATATTAGCTGGAAATAAATTACTGAAAGAATCGAATTCTACAAATAGTAACAAGTTAATGATCATTCTGTCTGACGGCAGTGACAGTGGTAATGGCATTACAATTACATCAACGCTTATGGAAAAAGAAATGTGCGATAAAATAAAAGAAAATAATATCAGAATGGCATTTATTGCTATTGGATACTCAGAAGAACATAAAACAACAAATAAGTCATATAACATTGATTGGAACAAGTGTGTCGGTGAAGGCAATTATTATGAGGCATACAATGCTCATGAGTTAGAAGCCAGCCTCCGTCAGGCATTGAGCTCAACAAAAACGCCTGAAGTTGGCCGTAATATACCTAAAAACTGATGATCAGGTGCGGTGACATTCACCGCACCTGTTTTGATTATTTCGCGCCGCCCGCTTCCATACCGACTAAGCCAACCTTGAGATAACCTGATTTACGCAGTGCATCCATCACGCTCATCAGGGTTTCATAATCCACCACTTTATCCGCCTGGAAGAAAATGGTGGTTTCTTTATTAGATTGCGTCACTTTATCCAGCGCTGCCGCCAGGGTATCGCGGTCAACCTGCTGATCACCGACATAAAGCTGATTATCGGCTTTAACTGTCAGGAATACCGGTTTTTCCGGCCGTGGCTGTGGTACCGCTGAAGACGCCGGTAAATCCACTTTAATATCGACTGTTGCCAATGGTGCTGCCACCATAAAGATTATCAGCAGTACCAACATTACATCGATAAAGGGTGTCACGTTGATTTCGTGTAATTCACCGCTTTCATCAAGATTGTCATTCATGCGCATAGCCATAAATCACCCCGCACGCAATTGGTGAGGATGCTTAGATGACTTTGCCTCAGCGCTGCTCGCCAGATCAAGGTCGCGGCTTAATAGCAGCAATACTTGGGCGGCAACGTCACCCACCTGTGCACGGTAACTACCAATTAAGCGAGCAAATATATTGTAGATAACTACCGCAGGGATTGCTGCGACCAGACCTAACGCCGTTGCCAGCAAGGCTTCGGCGATACCCGGTGCAACAACAGCCAGATTGGTGGTTTGCGAATGAGCAATACCAATAAAGCTGTTCATAATGCCCCATACGGTGCCAAACAACCCGACAAACGGTGAGATTGCACCGATAGTAGCCAGGAACCCATTGCCTTTACCCATTTGGCGACCAATGGCTGCTACACGGCGTTCCAGCCGGAAAGCCGTACGCTCTTTAATGCCATTGTTATCATTGGATTCTGTCGACAATAGGCGCTCGTTTTGCGCTTCTCGTAGCAGTAAGGCACTAATGCTATCGGTGCTAAAAGCCTCCGCCCGCTCAGACGCGGTATCCATATCAGTCACAGCCCCGATAACTTCATGTTCTTGCTGCAAACGGCGGCGAGCACGGAATAACTCAGTACCTTTGGAGAACAAAATAGTCCAGGTTACGATTGAGGCTAACACCAGACCAATCATCACCCCTTTAACCACCACGTCGGCATGTTGATACATGCCCCAAACAGAGAGATCCATTGCCAACCCTTGTGGTGCTGGAGCTGTTAGTGGCTGAACCGCTGGCGCTGATGTGGCAGGGGCAACATCGTCTGCATTAGCAGGAGTTGCCGCGACTGGGGTGATTTCCGGCGCAGGTAACGGTGTTGATGTTGCCGTTGGTGTGGCAACAGATGCAGCGACTGCACTGCTGTTGCCTGGCGCGGCCTGTACATGGCCTGCCAAACCGGCCACCAGCAATAATGCCATTACGCCTGCTATCATCCGGCCTTGCACGAATGATTTATCTTTAATCTCTTTGCCAGCTATTTTCACGCTGTGCCTCCACCCAATATGCAGATCAATTTAAGGACGAAATCAGGTGCCGATCATATCAAACAAATCGGGGATTGATAGTAATTATCATTAGTATTTGAGACGATTTTTTAAGAATGAAAGAGAATTATTCTGATTGAAACAATTATGTAAATTAATAGAAATGATAGCGACCTTAATTATTCCATGCCGATAACATTAGATATAAAGATAAGAAGTGATTGATTGAACTAAAGAACTCTCACCAAGACTCCTTAATAAATCCCTTGTTTTGCCACTTACACAGAATTTCTCCATTACAAACTGTCAGAAAACAGCGCGTCACTCTCTTTAGTTTTTTTCATGGTGAAAGCTGCCCCCACATAACAATCATCATGCTAACGTAAGGAATATATCTCTAAAATGAATGCTGGCTCTGGAACTACAGCATATCCTATGTAAAGGTGACGACACGATCATGTCTGCAAACAAAGAAACGACAGAAAAACTGGAAACAGCCTTAGTCAGTGCGGGCAGAAGTAAACGATTTACTCAAGGCTCAGTGAATACGGTGATCCAGCGGGCTTCATCGCTGGTTTTCGACTCGGTAAAAGCGAAGAAGCATGCCACTATCAATCGGGGAAAAGGCGAATTATTCTATGGCCGCCGAGGCACCCTGACTCACTTCTCGCTGCAAGAGGCGATGACAGAGCTGGAAGGTGGCGCAGGTTGCGTCCTTTATCCTTGCGGTGCCGCGGCTATCAGCAACGCAATTTTGTCATTTGTCGCAACGGGTGACCATGTGCTAATGACCGGTTCTGCTTATGAGCCGGCCCAAAGTTTTTGCGATAAAATTTTATCACGCATGAATATCACCACGACCTATTTTGATCCGATGATAGGTGCTGGGATCGACTCATTAATTACCCCAAAAACCAAAGTGGTATTCCTTGAGTCACCCGGTTCCATCACCATGGAAGTACAAGATATTCCGGCAATGGTGCAAGCTATCCGGGCCGTTGCACCAGACATCATTATTATGATGGACAACACCTGGGCTGCGGGTGTGCTGTTTAAAGCACTGGATTTTGGTATTGATATCTCTATCCAATCAGGAACTAAATACATCATTGGTCATTCTGATGCGATGCTGGGGATTGCCGTTGCCAACGCGCGTTGTTGGGAGCAACTGCGTGAAGACTCTTATCTGATGGGGCAAATGGTTGATGCTGACACAGCTTATCTTGCTAGCCGTGGATTGCGCACACTGGGTGTGCGTTTAAAACAGCACGAGAAAAGCAGTATTGAAATTGCTAACTGGCTGGCTCAGCGCCCGGAAGTTGCCACTGTCTATCACCCTGCCCTGCCAAGCTGCAAAGGCCATGAATTCTATAAACGAGACTTCAATGGCTGTAATGGCTTGTTCTCTTTTGAATTAAAAGAAGAGTTAAGTCAGCAACAGTTAGAGGCTTATCTCGACCATTTCACCCACTTCAGTATGGCCTTTTCATGGGGCGGTTTTGAATCCTTGATTCTGGGTTATCAACCGGAGAATATCCGTGCCATTCGTCAGTATGAAGGGGACGGGATAAAAGGCACACTGTTCCGTCTACATATTGGTCTGGAGAATGTGCAAGATTTGCAGGACGATTTGGCCGCAGGATTTGAGCGCATCAAAACAGTGCAGTAAGGGTTTCTGAACGATTGATTTGTTAATGCGCGGTAACAATATCCGCGCATTAATCCTCTCTTACACAAATAGTCTCAACGACACGTATATATCCCTCAAAAATTCGATTATTGAGGATAAGATCAATGTGGATCCGCACCATTACGGATACACTAGACCAGTCCTTACAACAATATCCTCACACGCTAGGCAAACAGGAACAGAAATGGATGTATTACGCGAAATCCTTCATGCCTTATGGCAGCAGGATTTTAGTAAACTTGCCGATCCGAATGTGATTTGGGTCATTTACGGCATTCTCTTTACCACCCTATTTTTAGAAAACGGTTTGCTACCGGCTTCTTTCCTCCCCGGTGATAGTTTGTTGCTATTGGCGGGTGCATTAATTGCCAAGGGAGTCATGGGGTTCTTACCGACCATGATAATTTTAACCACTGCGGCCAGTTTGGGTTGTTGGCTCAGTTACCTGCAAGGGCTGTGGTTAGGCGATACTAAAATAGTTAAAAGGTGGCTGTTACAGCTACCGGTTCATTATCGGCAACGCGCCCATACTCTGTTTGTACGCCATGGTTTGGCGGCCCTGATAATTGGCCGTTTTCTCGCTTTTGTACGGACTTTACTGCCAACGCTGGCGGGTATTTCTGGCCTGAACAGTGCACGTTTTCAGTTCTTTAATTGGTTAAGCGGGCTGCTATGGGTGGGGAGTGTCGTTGGGTTAGGTTTCGCGCTAAGTCATATCCCATTCGTTAAGCACTATGAAAACCAGGTAATGACAGCACTGATGATTTTACCAATAGTGTTGTTACTGATTGGTTTGGTCGGCACCCTGGTGTTGGTGTGGTGTAAACGTAAAAGTGTCACTGAGTAACCCTGTGTTTGCCTCGTGACTTAAGCAGTTAAACGGCGCTCACCGCGCCGTTTTTTATTGCCATTATTCGCTGGGCCGTAAAATCAGTTAGTCCGCAGTTTAGCGACCTCTTCACTGGGTGTGAGACCAAAATAGCGTTTAAACTCACGACTGAACTGTGAAGCACTCTCATACCCTACTTTGTTGGCTGCGGTACTGGCTTTTAGCCCATCGTGCAACATCATCATTCGTGCGCGATGCAACCGGTAAGATTTGAGATATTGCAGTGGCGAGGTGTTAGTGACGGCTTTGAAGTTATGATGAAACGCCGAAACACTCATGTTCACATCTGCCGCTAATTGCTCAACATTAAGATTATCTGCAAATTGATTTTCAATACGCCGCAAGGTTTTGGTAATTTGATTAAAGTGCCCATGGCGGTTAACCAGCGCCTGCAAGGCTCCTCCGCACTGACTACACAGCACATAGTAGAGAATTTCCCGCACAATTTGTGGGCCGAGTACTCTGGCATCACGGGGATTGGACATCACATCCAATAAGCGCTCGGTGGCACACAGCATTTCTTCGGTCAGCGCCGATGAATTGACGCCAGAGGTATTACCGAACGGTTTATCCAGCTCATCATCACCGATATCTATCAGCAAATCCTGTAGCATCTGGCTGTCTATATGAATCGATATTCCGGCCAGAGGTATTTCAGGGCTGGCAAAAGTTTCACATTCAAACGGCAGTGGAACCGTCAGAATAAGGTAATTTTTCGGATCATACTGAAACACTTTACTGCCCAGATAACCCACTTTGTGCCCCTGGAATATGATGACTACACTGGGGGTGTACATTACCGGAGTGCGCGGCTGGTGCACTGTGGAGTACAAAATTTTCACCCGTGGCACAGCAGAGGGCGTTAAGCCATTCCCCTTCGCCAAACGCGTAATTTTTTCGGCCATCTGTGCCTGAATATCATTAACCTCAACCATATACTCTCACTTACTGGCGTTATCTGAGACAATCTAGCAACTAAAACGATCAGATATAAATTGTGCAATATTTACCGCATTTTCTACAGTGCTTTGGAGAAATAGGCAAGAGCAAGGCAGAAATGTGCATTGAGGTATCGCGCCAAGTTGCCGACAATGGCTGCCAATGGTACGGCAATAAACAATCATTGCATCACCGGCTAATACGTCGCGTTTTGATTACCATAATTGTTCATCACCCATAAGCTGGAAGACAAATAATGCAAAACTTTACCCTCCATACCCCCACTAAAGTGCTGTTCGGTACTGGCCAGATAGCACAATTGAGTAAAGAAATTCCTGCTGATGCCCGCATCTTGATTACCTATGGCGGCGGCAGCATCAAACAAAATGGTGTGCTGGATCAAGTCCATCAGGCACTGAAAGGCTTTGATTTCCTGGAGTTTGGCGGTATTGAGCCGAATCCAACCTATGAAACCCTGATGAAAGCTGTTGCGCTTTGCCGGGCAGAGAAAATCGACTTCCTGCTAGCGGTGGGAGGGGGATCAGTATTAGATGGCACCAAATTCATCGCCGCTGGCGTCAATTACCCACAAGAACCATGGCATATTCTGCAAACCACTGGCAGCGATATTAAAGAAGCACTGCCAATGGGTTCAGTGCTGACCCTGCCTGCTACCGGTTCTGAAGCTAACAATGGCGCAGTTATCAGCCGCCGTGAAACCGGTGATAAGCAGCACTTCTTCTCACCCTTTGTCCAGCCACTGTTTGCCGTGCTGGACCCGGTTGTCACTTATACTTTGCCACCGCGCCAAGTCGCGAACGGTGTTGTCGATGCTTTTGTACATACCATTGAGCAATATCTGACTTACCCGGTTGATGCAAAAGTGCAGGATCGCTTTGCTGAAGGGCTGTTGTTAACCTTGATTGAGGAAGGTCCGAAAGCATTGGCGGAGCCAGAAAACTACAATGTGCGCGCCAATATTATGTGGAGTGCCACTATGGCATTAAACGGCCTGATTGGGGCCGGTGTGCCACAAGACTGGGCGACACACATGTTAGGCCACGAACTGACCGCCCGCCATGGTCTGGACCATGCTCAGACGCTGGCGGTAGTACTGCCCGCTCTGTTAGTGGCGAAGAAGCAACAAAAGCGCGCCAAACTGCTGCAATACGCGGAGCGTGTCTGGGGCCTGCGTGACGGTAGCGAAGAGCACCGCATCGATGCCGCAATTGAAGCTACCCGTCATTTCTTTGAAAGCATGGGCGTTGCTACTCGTCTGTCGGCCTACAAACTGGATGGCAGTTCTATTCCTGATTTGATTAAAAAACTGGAAGAGCACGGTATGACTCAGCTTGGCGAACACAGTGATATCACTTTAGCTGATAGTAAACGTATCTACGAAGCTGCGGTCTAATAATAGCATCAGCCCAGTTTACAGTTTTCAACACAGAAGGCATCGTTGAACAGGATGCCTTCTGTTCAACATCTACTTACTCTTTTCACTTACCGTTAAAAGGGTGCTATCGTTATTAACTGCTAGGCTTTAGCTTATTACCACGCATTTTGCTGTTCATCTCTCAGTGGCAGATCGCCGATAGATCTGTGCACATTTTGATACTTCTCACACATGATTAATCGCTAGCAAGATCATAAATAGAATGATCACGACTAAACTTACATTACGGGTAAACAGGGCAAACACAGCCCAATCAGTCAGCGAAGGAGATAGACATGGCAACACAACCCATTATCAAATTGCACGATGGCAACCTGATGCCACAACTTGGCCTTGGCGTTTGGCAAGCAACGATTGAAGAAACACAGCTTGCTGTCAGCAAAGCACTCGAGGTGGGCTATCGCTCTGTCGATACTGCGGCGATTTATAAAAATGAACAGGGTGTCGGCTCGGCACTGAAGGCGGCGGGTGTGGCTCGTGATGAGCTATTTATTACCACTAAACTGTGGAATGACAGTCAGCAGGATCCGAAAAAAGCACTGGAAGAGAGCCTGAGCAAACTTCAGCTCGATTATGTCGATCTCTATCTGATCCATTGGCCCAACCCAACACAGGATCACTACGTTAGTGCCTGGCGTGAACTGATCACATTGAAAGAACAAGGTTTAATCCGCAGCATTGGTGTCTGTAACTTCCAGATTCCTCATCTGCAACGGCTGATTGATGAAACGGGTGTGGCGCCAACCGTCAATCAGATTGAGCTACATCCACTGCTACAGCAGCGCCAGCTCCATTCGTGGAATGCCACCCATCATATTGCAACCGAATCCTGGAGCCCGCTGGCCCAAGGTGGTGAGGGCGTTTTCGATCAAAGCGTTATTCGCCAGTTAGCGCAAAAATACAATAAAACACCTGCACAGGTGGTGATCCGCTGGCATCTCGATTGTGGGTTGATCGTTATCCCGAAATCGGTAACACCGGCGCGTATCAAGGAAAACTTTGAAGTGTTTGATTTTAAATTGCATAAAGATGAACTGACGGCAATTTCGAAGTTAGACAGCAATAAACGCCTCGGGCCAGACCCGGATGTTTTCGGGTCTGACAACTGAGTTCAAGACGATGCATTCAGTTTAATGATGCTTAGCTTTGCCCTTTGCGCCAGTAGCCGTCTGATTTACCGGGGATTTTCTCGCCCCGGTTTTGCTTACTGACGGTTTTGCCACTGGCGTACTACTGGCAACCTGCGGTTTTTTGCTGATAGCAGACGTTGTGCTTCGGCTACCTGGTTGACGCTGGCGGGTGATAGCAGTGTGCTTCGTCAGGGCCGGAGTATGGTGGCGCAGCGCCCGACGAGCTTCACGTTGCTCCTCGATTGTCGCTGCCGGAACCAGGCATTCCCGGCGGCTGCCAATCAAATGTTGCAACCCCATCTCCTCTAATGCAGTACGGATCATTGGCCAGTTAGCCGGATCATGATAACGCAGCAAGGCCTTATGTAACCGCCGCTGGCGATCCCCTTTCGGTACAACGACGTCTTCACTTTTATAATCAACTTTCGCCAGCGGGTTCTTACCGGTGTAATACATGGTCGTAGAGTTAGCCAGTGGCGACGGGTAGAAGTTCTGTACCTGATCCAGACGGAAACGGTTTTTCTTCAGCCATAGCGCCAAATTGACCATATCTTTATCCTCAGTGCCCGGATGGGCAGAGATGAAATAAGGGATCAAATACTGCTCTTTACCTGCCTGCTTGGAATAGGTATCAAACAACTCTTTAAAGCGCTGATAGCTGCCCATTCCCGGTTTCATCATTTTGGAAAGTGGCCCTTCCTCGGTGTGTTCCGGTGCAATTTTCAAATATCCACCCACATGATGGCTGGCTAATTCTTTGATATAGCGCGGATCTTCTACTGCCAAGTCATAGCGGACCCCCGAGGCGATCAGGATCTTTTTAATCCCTTTAAGATCACGTGCCCGGCGGTACAAAGAGATAGTCGGCTGATGGTTAGTATCCATATGTGGGCAAATCTCAGGATAAACACAGGATGCACGGCGACAGGTCTGTTCTGCCCTTGGTGACTGGCAGCGCAGCATATACATGTTAGCCGTTGGGCCACCAAGATCAGAGATAATACCGGTAAAACCAGGGACTTTGTCGCGAATCTCTTCGATTTCACGAATAATAGAATCTTCAGAGCGGCTTTGAATAATACGCCCTTCATGCTCAGTGATAGAGCAGAATGAACAGCCGCCATAGCAACCACGCATAATGTTGATCGAGAAGCGAATCATGTCATAGGCGGGGATCGGCGATTTGCCATAGGCTGGGTGCGGCACACGCTGGTAGGGGAGCGCAAACACGCTGTCCATCTCTTCCGTACTCAGTGGAATAGCCGGTGGATTAATCCAAATATAGCGATCACCATGTTTTTGCATCAAGGCCCGTGCACAACCGGGGTTGGTTTCATGATGCAAAATCCGCGAGGTGTGGGCATATAACACTTTGTCTGCTTTCACTTTTTCATAAGAAGGCAGCAAGACGTAGGTCTTTTCCCATGGTTTGGGTTTGGCGGCACGAACAGTAACCGGTTTAGCTTCAGATTCAGGAATGCTATCAGTGGCGCACGGCAGATCTTCACCGTACGGATTGGGAATGGCTTCAATACGCCCTGGTTTGTCCAGGCGAGTAGAATCAACCCCACTCCAGCCCGGTAATGCAGTTTTGCGCATCACAACCGTGTTGCGAACATCCTGAATATCGGCAATTTTCTCACCCGCCGCCAGGCGATGGGCCACTTCAACCAAAGGCCGTTCGCCATTGCCGTAGACCAACATGTCTGCTTTGGCATCCACGATAACCGAACGGCGCACAGTATCAGACCAATAGTCATAATGAGCAATGCGGCGCAAGCTGGCCTCAATACCGCCGAGCAATACTGGCACATGGCTATACGCTTCTTTACAGCGCTGGCTATAGACTAAAGTGGCCCGATCAGGTCGCTTACCGCTTTGATTATCCGGCGTATAGGCATCATCGTGGCGCAACTTACGATCGGCTGTATAACGGTTGATCATCGAGTCCATGTTGCCAGCCGTAACGCCGAAGAACAGATTGGGTTCACCCAACCGCATGAAATCGTTTTTATTGGTCCAGTCCGGCTGAGCAATAATTCCAACCCGGAAGCCTTGCGCCTCCAGCATACGACCAATGATCGCCATGCCAAAGCTGGGGTGATCCACATAGGCATCGCCGGTGACAACAATAATGTCGCAACTGTCCCAGCCCAATATATCCATTTCCTCCCGTGACATGGGTAAGAATGGCGCGGTGCCATAACATTCAGCCCAATAAGGCTGATAGGAAAACAGGTCACGTTCTGGTTGGATCAAGCTGGTACTCATGGCAACACTCTTTGAATTGGGGAAAGTTGAGGTGGTTCGGGTTAAGAAATCATCACCGGGCGGCGATTATACGCATTTCTCCACGTAAAGAGGAAGGATATATCTTTTGATTACCAGGCTCACACCATCAAGTGAGTGAATGTAGAGTGGATTAGGTTGCGGTTGATATTCGCTCTTTGCTCATCTGAGGCCAAGTAAGCACTAATCTTATATCAACCGAACCCGGTAACCCTTAACCTAACGCCTTAGCCAAGTGTTGGTGCAGCCTGTGTCACTAACTGCCCCGCAGAACCACGATCCGCCATCTCAAGTGTCTGGCTGTAGTACAAGAACGGGAAGTGCTCAGAGGAAACCTGATTGAAATACACCAGTAGCTCTACATCACCATCAACCCAAACAGTATCCTTCCAGCCGCGATCCTCGGCCATCGCCGGCGCGCCGTTGACATTCTTCACCAGGAAGGAGACCCCTTGAATATGGAATGCCTGTGGCATATCGGCATGCAGAGTCCAGCGCTCCCAAGTCCCTTGCTGGGCCTGAGCATCCACACGGCTCATATCCCAAATAGCGCCGTTAATGCCCGGTAAATCATCACCCAAACGGAACTCACGGGAACGAATCACGTTGCCATCCAGAATCTGGTCGGCTAATAAACGCATCGGCAGATTATCGGTCACCAGCGGCAATAAACCGGTTGGTTTTAATGTTAGCACTAGCGTAGAAATCAAAATACTTGAGGGTTCGAACAGCCCACGGAGCCTATCCATGATACCGGCAGATTCACCCGCCGTGATAGAGACTTCATTGCCTTGTGACATATCAATCACCACTTCGCGCCGCTCACCGGGAGCCAGCGAAAGCTGCTGTACGGCCACGGGCGCAGGCAAGAAGCCCTGATCACTGGCAACAACATGCAAAGGGCGGCCATCACTGAGTTGCAAGATGTAGCGACGAGCGTTAGAGGCATTTAATAGACGTAATCGAACCCAACCACGGGAGACTTCGACAAACGGGCTTTGCACCCCATTGACCAGCAATGTATCGCCAACAAAGCCACCTTTGGCTGGCGGGTCATATTCTGGCACGCCAAAATTATCAAGCCGCTTGTCCTGAATAATAATCGGGAAATCATCGACACCATAATGACTCGGCAATGGCATCGCTTTACTAATTTCATCTTCCACCAGCCACATACCTGCCAGTCCGTTATACACATGAGGTGCCATACGGTTAGGGGTATTGGCGTGGTACCAACAGGTTGCGGCCGCTTGCCGTACCGGCAATACCGGCGACCAGTCAACACCAGGGGAGATCATACGTGCCGCGCCACCCATTAGAGTACCAGGAACCTGCAACCCACTGATTGTCATGGATACCGGTTCAGCCAGACGGTTGCTATAAATCAGCTTCACATCATCGCCGCTGAAAACCCTGACTGTCGGCCCCAGATACATGCCGTTAATCCCCCAGACTGCGGCTTTCTGACCGCCGCTGAATGCCCAATGTGCACGCTGTAGCGTCAAAAACAGCGGTTGCCCACGACGAGACTCCAATAAGGGTGGAACCGGTAACGGGGGTTGCTGGGTACTATTAGCCTGTGCCCTCAATGGCAGCGAACCTGCGCCTAGCGCTAAGCTCGTAGCCTGAATGAACTGGCGACGACTGAGTGACATATCTTCTCCGTGAAAACCACAATCAAACCTACTGCAAAATTTTGCCTGACTGCGAATAACGCTGAAGGACGGCAAAACGCTCACGACCAGAGTCGTTTAAATGGAAAGCCAAAATTTACTTTAATCAAAACAAGCCACGCAATAACCTATCAATAAAAGCCAATAGTATTATTTTCCCGCCGCTTGCTGCTCTGCCTGTTGGGCAATTTCGGCATCGAGCTGCTCAATTTTAGCCAGCATCAGGTTACGACAATGTTCCGATAATTCACGCACGCGCTCTTTGCCATAACCACTGGTATCAACGGGCGGCATTATCTCTACAATGACTTTGCCATTTGACCAGCGGTTTAAATTGATATTATTGGTGCTGGACACGCAAATAGGCACAATAGGCACACCAGCAGCTATAGCGGCATGGAAAGCACCGGTCTTAAATGGCAATAACCCACGGCCACGGCTACGTGTACCTTCCGGGAACATCCAGATAGAAACATTTCTTTTTTTGACCTGCTCAACCACCTGAGCAATAGTGCCATGCGCCTTGGCGCGGTTATCACGATCAATGAGCAGGTTACCGGTCAGCCAATATAGCGGACCAAACAGAGGCACCCACAGCAGGCTCTTTTTACCCACCGTGACCGTACCGGACTGAACCACATTCGACATGGTGACCATATCGTAATTATTCTGATGGTTGGCGATATAAATACAGGTACCGTAGTCCGCCGCTTCCTTGGGGATACGTTGTTCAACTGTAATCCCGAATAATACCGACATCCGACCGAACAGATGCGCGAACGTCGCAAGATTACGTGGGTTTCGTGGCCTAAACAGGCAATAAATCGAACCAAACACACACACCAGAATACAATATAAAACTGCCAGCACCGTGCGCAAAATTAATAGCATAACAACCTCTTAAACACTCACTCTTAGACATGCGATCGACGCTAGTATAACGGCTTACCCACAAAATACCGCGCAGATTCATCGCCATAATTATGTAACGCGACAACGCACGCAAATTGCGCCTGCCATCGGTTACATTCACTGGGTGATGCCTGACTAACAATATAATAATGACCACCACGACAACTCAAGCCGGGTGGTCATTCATTTCTAGCGACGATTACTCTTCGGTATTGGTTGGTACTGGCGGCGCATCAACATCAACCCGATCAATACGCTGCAAGCCACGTGGTAACGGCGAACCTTTCCGACCCCGCTCTGCCCGGAATTTCTGTAAGTCTTCTGGGCGCAAGGTGAGCTTACGTTTACCAAAATGAAGAGTGATGGAGGTCTGAGGTGGCAGGACAAACAACCATGCCAGACGATCTTCACCCGCAGCCGCTTGTGCCGATGGGATGGAGACTATCTTATTACCCTTACCTTTTGATAACTCAGGCAGATCCGCGACCGGGAACATCAACATACGACCGGCGGCAGTAATAGATAACAACATGTCATCCGGCCCATGAATTTCTAACGGCGTCAACGCTTTGGCATTTTCCGGCAAGGTTATCATGGTCTTACCTGCACGGTTTTTAGCAACCAAATCATTAAAGGTACAGACGAAGCCATAACCGGCATCCGATGCCATCAATAATTTCTGGTCATCCGGTGCCATCAATACCTGTTCAATGGTTGCTCCCGGCGGCGGAGTCAGCTTACCGGTCAGTGGCTCCCCTTGCCCACGCGCAGAAGGCAAGGTCAGCGGATCCAATGCATAACTACGGCCCGTTGAGTCAATAAACACCACCGGTTGGTTACTCATACCGCGAGCCGCAGCACGGAAACTATCACCCGCTTTATAACTCAATCCACTCGGATCAATATCATGGCCTTTGGCACTGCGCACCCAACCCATTTCAGACAGTACAATGGTAACCGGCTCTGAAGGGACAATGTCATGTTCGCTCATCGCTTTAGCTTCACCACGTTCGGTCAATGGTGAACGGCGATCATCACCGTAAGCGGCCGCATCAGCTTGAATCTCTTTCTTAATCAGCGTGTTGAGTTTACGTTCTGATGCCAATAATGCCTGTAGTTGATCACGCTCTTTGGCTAATTCATCTTGCTCGCCACGAATCTTCACCTCTTCCAATTTGGCTAAATGGCGAAGTTTCAATTCGAGGATAGCTTCAGCCTGCGTTTCCGAAATGGCAAAATGCTGCATCAGCAGTGGCTTTGGCTCATCTTCGGTGCGGATGATATGAATAACTTCATCAATATTAAGGAAGGCAATCAATAAACCTTCTAAAATATGCAGCCGTTTCAGTACCTTTTCCAAGCGGTAATTCAGACGGTTACGTACCGTTTGGCGGCGGAATACCAGCCACTCAGTTAGGATCTCTAATAGCCCTTTCACTGATGGGCGATGATCCAGACCGATCATATTCATATTGATACGATAACTTCTTTCCAGATCAGTCGTGGCGAACAGGTGGTTCATCACTTGATCCAGATCGACCCGGTTGGTACGTGGAACTATTACCAGACGAGTAGGGTTTTCATGGTCAGATTCATCGCGTAAATCCTCAACCATTGGCAATTTCTTGGCACGCATCTGGCTGGCGATCTGTTCCAGCACTTTGGCACCAGAAACCTGATGCGGTAACGCTGTAATTACCGCACTGCCGTCTTCTTTCTTCCACAACGCCCGCATACGGACTGAGCCACGGCCATTCTGGTAAATTTTACGAATTTCATCACGCGGCGTGATAATTTCGGCTTCTGTTGGGAAATCTGGCCCTTGTACAAATTCCAGCAACTCTTCCAGTGAAGCAGTGGGTTTATCAATCAGTGCCAGCACCGCCTGTGCAATCTCACGCACGTTATGTGGCGGAATATCGGTTGCCATACCGACGGCGATGCCCGTAGTACCATTTAGCAGAATATTAGGCAGGCGCGCAGGTAGCATTTTCGGCTCCTGCATGGTGCCGTCGAAGTTTGGCACCCAGTCAACCGTCCCCTGCCCCAATTCGCCCAGTAAAACTTCAGCGTATTTGGATAAACGAGATTCGGTATAACGCATGGCGGCAAAGGATTTAGGGTCATCCGGTGCCCCCCAGTTCCCTTGCCCATCCACCAGCGGATAGCGATAGGAGAAAGGCTGCGCCATCAATACCATCGCTTCATAGCAAGCACTGTCACCATGTGGATGGTATTTACCCAGCACGTCACCCACGGTACGAGCTGATTTCTTGAATTTGGCGCTATTGTTTAGCCCCAATTCGGACATCGCATAGACAATACGCCGTTGTACCGGTTTCAAACCATCGCCGATAAACGGCAACGCCCGATCCATGATGACGTACATGGAATAGTTCAGATAGGCGTTTTCAGTAAAGGTGTGCAGCGGTAAGCGTTCTGCACCGTCATGAGTCAAATCACTCATTACTCAATTATCCTCAGACTCTGGGATGGCGATCACTGGCTTCAGCGGATCGGCACCGCAAGTTCATTGTCGATTTCTGCCCGCGATAGTACCTCATCTGCGGGGTTACTGTCACAACCCACAGATAAACTCAATCTTTCAGCTTTACAGCATTATCTTTCAAGCTTGCAACATCTGCCGCCCTTTCTATCAACGGGGTAACAAAACGATATCATCATGTAGCCTACCGCTTCTCTTCCCTTCATATACTGGCTATGCGCTGGACTTCCCTGCACTTTTATTTGCTCCCCCGATAACAGTGGTCGGGATGACGGCGTGCAAATCAACACACAGCGACAATGTCGTTTTTGCTTGCAGTCAATGTCGTTTCGCTTGCAATAGAAGTAGGAGAATACCCATGGCATCACCCAACATTCTGCTGTTACGCATCGATAACCGGTTGGTTCACGGTCAGGTCGGCGTGGCGTGGTCCTCATCTCTTGGGGCAAACCTGTTATTAGTTGCCGACGACGGTGTCGCGCAGGACAAACTCCAACAGCAAATTATGTCGATGACCGCCGAGTCTATGGGGTTAGGGATCCGTTTCTTCTCCATTCAGAAAACCATTGATGTTATTGGCAAAGCCTCTGCTGAACAGAAAATTTTTATCGTCTGTCGCACACCGGATGAAGCTCGCCGTTTGGTTGAGGGCGGGGTACCTATCCGCGATGTGAACGTCGGGAATATGCATTTTTCGGAAGGCAAACGTCCGCTAACCAAAAAAGTGTATGTCGATGATAACGATCTGGCCAACCTGCACGCAATTCAACAGCATAACGTAAATGTCTTTATTCAGGACACACCGAGTGACGGCAAAGATAAAGTCCAGTAAATAGCCGCCGCATCAGGGTATAGCAATCTGAGAGTTTCGGACTTAATCCGATAATACCCTGCCCTACAACGCCTTTGGTGACGGAATTATTTATGCATGAAATAACAATGATGCAAGGTATTGGGCTGGCAATCATGGCACTGATTGTCGGGATCGATTTTTGGTTGGAAGCGTTGTATATCTTCCGCCCGCTAATCGTTTGTACCTTAACGGGTGCCATTCTCGGTGATATCCAAACGGGTTTGATTACCGGTGCATTGACCGAACTGGCCTTTACTGGCCTGACCCCGATTGGCGGTACCCAACCACCAAACCCAGTGCTGGCAGGTATTATGACGACCGTGATTGCCCACAGCACCGGTGTCGATGCGAAAACGGCCATCGGACTGGGCCTGCCCTTTAGCTTCTTAATGCAATACATCATTTTGTTCTATTACTCAGCATTTTCCTTCTTTATGCAGAAGGCTGACCGTTACGCAGAAGAAGCTGATGGCGCAGCTCTCGGGCGGCTGAACTTGTTGTTAACCGCCATTGTTGCTGTGACTTATGCCGCCGTGACGTTCTTGTGCGCTTACGTTTCACAGGGCGCGATGCAAAGCCTGGTGCGATCAATGCCAGCCTGGTTGACTCATGGCTTTGAGGTTGCCGGGGGTATCTTGCCTGCGGTTGGTTTCGGCTTACTGTTGAAAGTTATGATGAAAACCCCGTTCACCCCTTTCTTTATTATTGGTTTCCTGTTTGTCACCTTTATACCGGTACAGAATCTGTTGCCTGTTGCGCTACTGGGGACGGCTTTCGCTATCTACGAATATTACAACCAACAGAAAAAAGCCGCCCATGCTGCTGTCGCTCCTGAGGAGATGAATGATGGAATCTAATACCTTGCCAACAACGACAGATGCCAGCACTGAGCCAACCACCAAGTTGACGCGCCGGGATATCACCAAGTTGGGTTTTCGGTCAGCACTGTTACAATCCGGTTTTAATTACGAACGTATGCAGGCGACTGGTTTTGCCAGTGCACAAGCCCCGTTGCTGAAGAAGATTTATGGTAATGACAAAGCCGCGCTGTCTGCCGCCATGAAAGATAATCTGGAGTTTATTAATACCAACACTAATGCGGTTGGTTTCCTGATGGGATTACTGATTTCTCTGGAGGAACGCCACGAAAGTCGAGACCTGATCAAAGGGTTGAAAGTGGCGTTGTTCGGGCCACTGGCGGGGATTGGTGATGCTATTTTCTGGTTCACTTTATTGCCGATTGTCGCGGGGGTTTGTGCCTCTTTTGCCAGTCAGGGCAGTATTTTGGGGCCAATCATCTTCTTCGTGGTTTATCTGGCGCTATTTTTACTGCGCGTGGTATGGACCCATCTGGGCTACACCTTGGGGGTAAGAGCCATCGATAAACTGCGTGCCAGTTCGGGGGCTATTTCCAGAGCAGCGACCATCCTTGGTGTGACAGTCGTTGGTGGGCTGATTGCTTCGTATGTCCATATTACCGTGGCGGCAAAAGTCGCGGTGACCGCGGGCCACGAGGTCTCTATTCAGGAAGCCTTCTTTGACAAAGTCTTCCCAAATCTGCTGCCCATGGTCTACACCTTGCTGATGTATTACCTGTTGCGCGCCAAGAAAGTCAGCCCGGTTACGCTCATTCTGGTGACTTTTGTATTGTCTATCGCACTGTCATGGCTCGGTGTGTTGTAGCACCTAAATCAGTCTCAATCTTTAATGCGCTGGCTAACGGCCAGCGCCCAAGGACCTTTTATGGTAAGCATTATCATCACCGGCCATGGGCGTTTTGCCAGTGGATTGTATAACGCAGTGGAACAAGTCATTGGCTCACAACCGCAAATCATTGCGGTCGACTTTCCGGTGGGTATGAGTACTCAACAGCTAGACCATGCGTTACAACAGGCACTGGATACATTACCTATTGAGCACGGTGTGGTGTTCTTCACCGACTTGCTCGGGGGCTCCCCATTTCGCAGTGCAGTCCAATTGAGTGTGCATCAACCCCAATTTGAAGTGATTACCGGTACCAATATGCAGATGCTGGCGGAAACAGTGCTAGACCGAGATGAAATCCCTACAGCCCGCGCATTGGTTCAACAGTCACTGGCGGCGGGAAAACGGGGAATCGTTCATTTTGTCGTTGACAGTGAAACACCCAATAATGAGGAAAATGACGAGCAGGAGGGAATTTAATAATCCCATAATTCAAAATAGATCAGGGGGGCTGAAACTCAAGCGACGGATTATATTAAGCCCCGCATAATCGCCCGGTTGGCTTCAGACGCCAGATAATGGCGGAGCTAAATGGTTAACCATTTAGTTCGCGGATAAAATCAATAAACGCTTTGAGTGGTGAAGGGATAAGACGACGGTCGGGATAGTACAGATATGGGCCTGAAAACTGCTGCCACCAGGGTGTTAGAATTGCTTCAAGTTCGCCACGTTCAATCGCGGGTCGCAGCCACTCTTCAAATAGATAGATTATCCCACCGCCAGCAATCGCCGTTGCCACCGCAAGGTCAACGGCAGCACCAATGCTAACCATTAGCGGGCCATTTGGCTTCACTCGCACCACCTCGCCGTCTCGCTCAAATTCCCATTCAGGCACTATGCCGCTGGCATAACGGCCACGAATACAGAGGTGGTTAAGGAGTTCGCTCGGATGTTCCGGCCGGCCATGCAGGTCGAGATACTCAGGAGCTGCGGCAACAGCAAAGCGCTGCTGACGTTTTCCTATCGGAAGCGCAATGACATCCTGTTCGAGACATTCATCATAGCGGATACCCGCATCACAGCCATCACGGAATACGTCCTGCACATTGCTTTCGGCCACCACCTCTAACTGAATGCCTGGATAACGTTTCAAAAAAGCAGGAACAATGGCAGGCAACACCAGCCGCGCAGCACTAACAGGGACATTTAGACGTAATGTGCCCGACGGGGTATCACGAAAGCGATTAACAATATCCAGTGCAGCATCAACTTCGCTCATCGCAGGCATTAACCGCTCCATCAGTGCTCTACCTACCTCAGTCAATGCCACCGTTCGAGTGGTTCGATGAAATAACCGGACACCCAGTTGCTGTTCCACCCGCCGCACCGCATCGCTGAGATACGAAGGATTACTGCCTATCATGCGCGCAGCCTCACGAAATCCGCCCGCTTTTGCCACCGCGACCACCGCATGAAGCAGTGCAATATCAATTTGCATTGTCCGCCACTCCGTACAACTTGTCTTCATTTAGCCAGATAGTTGCACAGCTATAAGCCAGCTACAATCATTGCGTTACTTACTCAGGAGATATCCCATGTCACAACGTACTCTTACTTATCGACTTGGCGATCGGCAGATTAATCGCCTCGGCTATGGCGCGATGCAACTGGCTGGCCCAGGCGTATTTGGCCCACCCGCGAATGAATCTCAGGCGATTCAGGTGTTGCGCGACGCCATCGAATCAGGGGTCCAACATATTGATACCAGTGATTTTTATGGGCCACATATTACTAACCAATTAATTAAACGAGCCCTCCATCCTTATCCTAATGATCTGTGTATTGTTACCAAGGTGGGCGCACTACGCGATAAGACGGGGAACTGGCTACCGGCATTCAGCGCCGATGAACTCACCCGCGCGGTCGAAGATAATCTGCGTCACCTTGGGCTTGATGTGTTGGAAGTCGTGAATTTGCGTAGCATGTTTGCTGTCCACCAACCGGCAGAAGGTTCCTTGGCCGCCCCCCTTGAGACACTGGTCAAACTGCAAGCGCGAGGGCTGATTCGCCATATTGGATTGAGTAACGTGACAGCAAAACAGGTCGCCGATGCCCAAAAAATCACCCCCATCGTCTGCGTACAGAACTTGTATAATCTGGCAAATCGCGATGACGACGCACTTGTCGACGAGCTTGCTGCACAGAATATCGCCTGGGTTCCTTTTTTCCCGCTCGGTGGCTTCACACCATTGCAGTCGACACAACTTAGCGAAGTCGCACAGTCACTGGGGGCCACGCCAATGCAGGTTGCGCTTGCCTGGCTGCTGCAACGCTCTCCAAATATCATGCTCATCCCTGGCACGTCATCACCGCAACATTTACAGGAGAACCTGGCCAGTGCTGAATTGATACTCTCAGCTAGGGTGGTGGAAAAGCTAAATAGCATTGGCTAACATTGCTGACTCTCTGATTATTCTCGCATTCTCTAATTTTTGCGCGTACTGCTTTGACGCCTTGAACTTAAGATTTCACCGCGATTAAGGCAGTATTGAGCTGCTGCACAGCCTGCTGCGGAGTCTGCTCTGGATGGATAAAAAAGGAGTTCAGTACGTGGAAGAAGATCTCTTTGGTTTGTGCATCTGTCGCCATCGAATGCGCCATACTCGGCAGCAATTTACCCGAGGCCTCCGCCTGACGGAACGCCTTGCCTGACTGCTGCGCGCAGGAGTCAAAATCCTGCAAAGAAACATCCATTCGGGCGGGGATCGAGCCTTTTAGTTTATTAAACGTAACCTGAAACTGCTTATCCATCAGTACATCAGCCAAATGGCGTTGGCCCGATACCACGACTGGATTACCGTTTTGCTGCAAAATAGCAAAGCTGTCCGTGTTATAAATAAAATAGCCCTGAGTACCGGGAGCCAGCGCACACAAAAACGCTTGGCCGGGAATATCACCATCCTGCATCATCTCGCCTTTGGCCCAGTCGCCCATAATCATCATGGCAGCTTTACCACTGCGCAGCATTTCTACCGACTCATGCCACGGACGATTGGCGGCATCGGGGTCGATATAACCTTTAAGCTTGCGAAACTTTTCCAGCACTCGCACCATCTTCTCACTGGTGATGGCACTACTGCGCTGTTCCATAAACACCTGGCGGTAGAATTCCCCGCCTTCCATGCCTAACAGCAGATTCTCAAACACCGTGGCGTCCTGCCATGCCTGCCCACCATGTGCCAATGGAATGTACCCGGCAGCTTGTAACTTATCGGCCACGGCAAAAAACTCATCCCATGTGGTAGGTACGGCTAATTTCAATTTGGCGAAAGGTTTCGGGTTAATCCACATCCAATTGATACGATGTATGTTTACCGGTACGGCAACATACTCACCACGATATTTAATATTGGCTTTGATGGCGAGAGGCAAAGCCTGATCCCACTCAACGGTTTGCTCCGGCGTATAAGGGCTGGAGAGAAAGCCCAGTCTGGCCCACTCCTCAATGGCCTTACCTTCGAGTAACGCCGCCCCGGGCGGGTTACCGGCAATAGCACGCGTTTGCAATACACTGTATGCACTCTCTCCTGCACCACCAGCAACGGCAAAATCTTGCCAGTTATCCCCTTTTTCGGCCAGCGCCTGTTTTACCGATAATAGTGCCGCCTGCTCACTGGATGAAGTCCAATAATGCAGGACTTCAACGTTAACGGCAGTGGCATTGGTCGCGACCAACAGCAGAAAAATAAGAGATAGTGTCTTTAACATGCGTATTAGACTCAGTTATAACGTTGTAAACGGACTTCAACTATCAGCCCACTGGCGGGATGATTACGTAATGTCACTTCACCACCATGTGCTCTGGCAATGCTACGTGAGATAGCAAGCCCCAACCCACTGCCACGGTTATCCTGTTGCAAACGATAGTAAGGCTTAAATACTTTCTCCCACTGCTCCTCGAGAATTCCGGGGCCAAAATCACGGATAAACAGCATGATGTAATCTCGGTGATCTGACAGAATTATTTCTACTCGCTGCCCATAGTTCAGCCCATTCTCCACGATGTTATTAAGTAGGCGCTTAATCGCCAGAGGGCGGCCAAAGATCGGGCTGGCTTTACCGGAAACAGTAACATTGAGATAGGCGTCCATCGTTTGCCTTAGCAAATTCATGATATCTATGGACTCCATATTTTCATGTAAATCAGTATCCTTCATACTTTGCAGTGCGCCTTTGACCATCATTTCCAGGTCAGCGACATCCCGTTCAAATTTTTTCCCCAAAGTCTCATCTTCTAGCATTTCTACCCGCAACCGTAGGCGGGTTAGCGGGGTTTTCAAGTCATGACTGATAGCGGTAAATAGCATCTCACGATTATGCAGATAAGCGCGCAGACGGCTTTGCATTTGATTGAAAGAACGGGTCGCGGTAACCAATTCTGCACTGCCTTCCTCTGGCAATGGTTCGCTGTCCAGTGAACTGTTGAGTTCAAGTGCGCCATGGGCTAGCCGTGCTAATGGTTTCAGCTCACGCCGAATCAGCCACCAGGTAAAAAGTAAAACCAGAAGCAAGCTACACAGGGTAAAGCCGACCTGACGCAAGCTAAACAGCGGGCTTTCTAACTGATCATAAGGCGGTGGCAGTGGTGCTGCCAGAAACAGCCATTCATTGGAATTCAGTTGTAACTGAATGACTAATACTGGCGCATCTTTATGGGATGTAGTGATACCAAAACGTACCCAGGCAGGGGGGAGATTATCAACCAGAACTCCGGCGTTAAAAACTTTCAGTTGATCTGCGGGTGTCAGGGAGATAATCGCCGCCTGCCGTTCCCCTAATTGTGTTCGCAGTTCTTGTTTTGCCTGCGAGACCACGGTTCTGGCGGCCTGACTGTTCAGCAATTGCACTTCATCCAATACATGGTTATTGATCGAAATAAAAAACTGCGAGCCACCTAACGCCAATTGTTGTTGCAACACTAAATGGCGGTAGTTATACGGCAGAGATGACATAAAGTTGTAGCTAGTCAGCATCCCTTGCACCAGCCCTTTGATAGTACTTTCCAGACTGGCCTGATTGCGCAGACTAAACTGACGATACCAAATTGAACCAGAGATACTTTCTGCCAGCAGCAGGGCAATCACCAGCATGCACAGCATGCGGCTCAGAAGTGAACGCGGCCAGAGTGGCCGGAACATATCCTGTAGCCAACGGACATAACGGCCCGAATCAATATTCACGGGTAACATCACAACATAGCATGTAACCCTGATTACGCAGGGTACGCAGTAGTAAGCGCTGGCTATCTTGTAGACGCTGACGTAAGCGGCTGATTTGCACATCAATCCCCCGCTCCAAAGGGTTATTTTCCCGTCGGCGGGTTATCTCAGAGATTTGATCCCGGTCGAGGACCTGATTGGGATGACGTAAAAATAACGAGAGCAACGTAAATTCAATCCCCGACAACGGCTCACTCTGCTTTTGCGGATCAATAAGCTCCCGCCGGACTAAATCCAGTTTCCAGCCGTTAAAACATAAAAATCGTGCCTCAATGCCAGGGCTTTGCACAATTTGATTGCGACGTAATAACGCCTTAACTCGCGCCAGCAACTCGCGGGCACTGAACGGTTTAGCCAGATAATCATCTGCACCTAGCTCTAACCCAATCACTTTGTCACTTTCATCAGATGCCGCCGTCAGCATGATGATCGGCACTGCCGATACTTGCCGTGCTTTACGGCAGAGGGTGAAGCCGTCATCACCAGGCAACATGACATCCAAAATGACTAAATCCACAGACTCTTGCTTCAATGTTGCTAGCAAATGTTCACCATCAGGCAGCGAAAGCACACGAAAATTCGCTTTAGTGAAGTATTCCGTCAGTAAGCTGCGGATCTCTTCATCATCATCAATCACGAGCAAAGTATGAGGGGACATAATGGCGCTGACCTGAGTAAACGAGTGTCGCTAAAAGACAAGCAGTGTACCGCTATAACTCGGTACGCAGCTATATGCTACCAGGTATTAACTTCGTTCTGAGAGCTGCCTCAAAACTGTTATTCTGCTGTTTCTGCCATATGAAATCCAATGCGGGGAGCTTCGCATATTTACAGTTCAAAAGGTTTAAATGCAGGGGCTTTATTGCTTATTTAGCAAGAGTGTTATGCATTATTGTCCATTTTTCTCTCGCGTAAAAACCATTAGCATACTCAGCATTCCGGGTAGGCCGCTGTTTTGTGTTATTAGCCCCCGCTTCACAAGGATTATATCAATGAGTAACGTATTAATTATTAACGCCATGAAAGAGTTTGCGCACTCCAAAGGGGCGCTTAATCTCACGCTCACGAATGTCGCTGCCGACTTCCTACGTGAAAATGGTCATCAGGTGAAAATCACCACGGTTGATGAAGGCTATGATATTGAAAGTGAAATTGAAAAATATCTGTGGGCTGATACCGTTATTTATCAAATGCCCGGTTGGTGGATGGGTGAACCGTGGATCCTGAAAAAATATATTGATGACGTCTTTACCGCAGGTCACGGCAAACTGTATGCCAGTGATGGCCGTACCCGTTCTGATGCCACTAAAGGCTATGGTTCTGGCGGTTTGATTCAGGGTAAAACCTACATGCTGTCAGTCACCTGGAATGCACCACTTGCAGCGTTCAATGACCCGAAACAGTTCTTCCATGGGGTGGGCGTTGACGGTGTGTATCTGCATTTCCATAAAGCGAACCAATTCCTTGGTATGGAACCTCTGCCAACATTTATGTGTAATGATGTGATTAAACAACCAGACATTGAAGGTGACATCAGCCGTTACCGTCAGCATTTAGCCGAAAACTTTAACTATCAGGCCGTTTGATTTCCTATCAGAGATAAATAGAGGCAGTAATGATTACCGTTTTTGCAGAAATCAAAGTCAAACCAGGGCGCCGTCAGGCGGTATTGCAGGCAATTGAGAAGCTTATTCCGGCGGTACTGGCCGAGGAAGGTTGTGGCGGTTATGTGCCGATGGTTGACGTTCCCACCCAGCTTGACTGGCAAAAGAACTCGCCGGACTCTATTTTCATGCTGGAGAAGTGGCAAAGTGTGCATCATCTGGAGTTACATTTGCAGATGGAACATATGCATCAACACCGTGAAGTGATTAAGGATGATGTGTTGGATGTGAACATTCACATTTTAAATAACGCCTAATCAGCCTATCCCCAAAGTAATTGGAGTTGCAGGTAGGCAGCAAGCAAACGCATCCCGATGAGCTTACTCAAGTAAGTGATTCGGGTAAGTGCGCGCAGCTAACACCCCTGCAGCTTCAAGTACGAAGGGGATATCTGAGCCAATGACTCCCCTGCAACCGAATCTGCTCACTCACATAATCGAGAAAACAGGTAATCCGCGCAGCAAGTTGTGTATTGCGATAATACACTGCATTGATCGGTTGCCAGGTTTCCAGAGTTTGATCCGCCATGACTTCAACCAAACGCCCCGCCAGTTGATCTTCACGCGTCATAAAATCAGAGAGTTCGACGATCCCTTCACCCTGTAAAGCCAATAAACGCAGCGTTTCGCCGCTGGAAGCCGCTAAATTCGGGATAATCGACGAACGCCCGCCTGGCAAATGGGGTAGCGACCACTGATTAAGGAATTCCGGCTGTGTAAAACCCAACAGGCTGTGATCAGCCAGTTCATCAATAGTGTGCGGGGTACCGTGACATTGCAGATAGTCGGGGCTGGCAAGAATACGCACCCGGCTGGCACCCAGCAAACGAGCATGAATAGTGGAGTCGCGCAAAGCACCAATGCGGATCGCGATATCAGTACGTTGCTCCAATA
The DNA here is from genome assembly GCF_048593885.1 of Yersinia sp. 1252 StPb PI. Lineage (NCBI taxonomy): Bacteria > Pseudomonadati > Pseudomonadota > Gammaproteobacteria > Enterobacterales > Yersiniaceae > Yersinia > Yersinia sp. 1252 StPb PI. Next base: position 26,141 of record NZ_JAZGQE010000003.1, read on the forward strand.
GATCGATATTAAGATCGTCGGTATTCAGTTCAAGAATGATTTGCGGATATAAAGCGCGAAAGCCGCTGATCATCGGCACGATAACGTGCTGCATAAAGGGGGCTGCTGCATTCACTCGCAACCTACCAGCAGGCTTCAACCGCCGCAGAGCAATCTGTTCCTCAGCATCATCTACCGCGCCAAGAATCTGGCGTGCATGGCTGAGAAACAGCTCGCCCTCTTCGGTCAATTCCAACCGACGGGTGGTGCGGCGTAGCAAAGTGGTCGCCAGCTTTTGCTCCAATCGGCTCAATGCACGGCTGATACCCGATGTGGTCTGGCTACGTTGCTCTGCCGCCGCGGTAATCGAGCCGCAGTCAACTACCGAGGTAAATGCCTGCAACTCTTCTAACGTCACTTTCATCGATCAAACCTCGATTTCAGCGGTATCCCCTTTCTCTTGCAGCCAATTGCGCCGATCTTCGGAACGCTTTTTCGCTAACAACATGTCCATCATTGCTAACGTTTTATCAATATCATCATCACCAATGGTCAATTGCACCAGACGACGGGTATTCGGATCGAGAGTCGTTTCACGTAACTGCAGCGGGTTCATTTCACCCAGCCCTTTAAACCGCTGAACGTTGGGTTTCCCGCGTTTGCGTTTCAGTTGTTCCAGAACACCCGCTTTCTCTTCTTCATCCAAGGCATAAAACACTTCTTTGCCTAAATCGATGCGATACAGTGGTGGCATCGCCACATAAACGTGACCGTTGCGCACCAATGCCCGGAAGTGGCGCACAAACAGTGCGCACAGCAGAGTGGCAATATGTAGACCATCGGAGTCCGCATCCGCCAGGATACAAATTTTGCCATAACGAAGTTGGCTCAAATCTTCACTATCTGGATCAATACCAATAGCTACCGAGATGTCGTGTACTTCCTGCGAGGCCAGCACTTCATCTGACGAAACTTCCCAGGTATTCAGGATCTTGCCTTTCAGCGGCATGATTGCCTGATATTCACGATCACGTGCTTGTTTGGCCGAACCGCCTGCGGAATCCCCCTCCACCAAGAACAATTCGGTCATGCTCAGATCCTGCGAAGTACAATCCGCCAGTTTACCGGGCAATGCCGGACCGCTGGTCAGCTTCTTACGCACCACTTTTTTCGCCGCACGCATACGGCGCTGAGCACTGGATATGGCCAATTCAGCCAGTTGTTCTGCCGCTTGTATATTCTGATTCAACCATAGGCTGAAGGCATCTTTTACCACACCGGACACAAAAGCAGCGCACTGACGTGAGGAGAGCCGCTCTTTCGTTTGGCCGGCAAATTGTGGGTCCTGCATTTTTACTGACAACACATAAGCACAGCGTTCCCAGATATCATCGGCCGAAAGTTTGACGCCACGGGGCAAAATATTGCGGTATTCGCAGAAATCGCGCATGGCATCCAGCAAACCCTGACGCAAACCGTTGACGTGAGTTCCGCCCTGCATGGTGGGGATCAGGTTGACGTAGCTTTCTGTCAACAGTTCACCGCCTTCTGGCAACCACAACAGCGCCCAATCAATCGCTTCAGTATCACCGGCAAAAGAGCCGACAAACGGTGCTTCTGGCAGGGTAATCAAGCCATCAACAGCTTCCATCAGATAATCGGTCAGGCCATCGGCATAGCACCAACGCTGCTCGGTATTATTCACCAGATCTTTAAAGACGATTTCTACGCCGGGGCACAACACGGCTTTCGCTTTCAGCAAATGGGATAAACGCGAAACCGAGAAACGTGGGCTATCGAAGAATGAGACATCCGGCCAGAAATGCACGCTGGTACCGGTATTGCGCTTACCGCATGTCCCGATAACTTGTAGTTCCTGCACTTTATCGCCATTTTCAAAGGCGATACTGTAGATTTGGCTATCACGGCGCACCGTGACCTCTACCCGCTTGGATAAAGCATTCACAACTGAAATGCCTACACCGTGCAAACCACCAGAGAACTGATAGTTTTTATTCGAGAATTTGCCGCCTGCGTGTAACCGACACATAATCAGTTCAACGGCGGGAACACCTTCTTCTGGATGGATATCAACAGGCATACCACGGCCATCATCAGTCACTTCCAGCGATTGATCGGCGTGCAGAATAACGTCAATACGCCGGGCGTGGCCCGCCAGCGCCTCATCGACGCTGTTATCAATCACCTCTTGACCAAGGTGGTTTGGCCGCGTGGTATCCGTATACATGCCCGGACGACGACGCACTGGTTCTAAACCGCTGAGTACTTCAATGGCATCAGCGTTATAGCTGGATTCAGTCATGGTTGATTAATATTCGGCTAATGGTTGGAAGGCTGGCGGTGACATGCCCGGTGGGCCATCTCGGCCCCAGTGCAATACCCACTGTAGTAACGATACCCAACGGTAGTAATACCAACATTGTAGTAATACCAAACCTACTGTATCGGTGGCACATATACGGCCTGTTATCAGGCAGTCGCTAGCCCTAAAAAAGTTACAATCGGGGAGAAATAGTGATCAAAGCCAACAAAGGCATGATTTCCACCTGATTCTACTGTTTGCCGGCAAGGGGTGTAATAAGCAACAGCTTGACGGTAATCGAGGATCTCATCCCCGGTTTGTTGCAATAACCAGAGTAAATCTGGGGATTCCAACTTTTCAATTTGCATGACCTTCAGGTCGTAAATATGTCGAGACTCTAACACATATTGTTGACCTGTGTAGGGGTTCTCATTCTCGCCCAGATAATCACTGAGCAGCTCAAAAGGCCGCACTGCCGGGTTAACAACCACCGCAGGTATGCTGAAACGCTGGGAAAGCCAGGTAGCAAAATAGCCGCCCAAGGAAGAACCAACAATACCAATAGATTGCCCAGCTTTATCCATCACAATGTTTTCCAACATTTCTGCTGCTTGTGCCGGATACGGCGGTAATTGCGGTGTCAGCATCTCAATATGAGGATGGTGCTGCTGCAACCAACTTTTAAAGGTGGTTGCTTTGAGCGAACTGGGGGAGCTATTAAAGCCGTGAATATAAAGAAGCGTACTCATCAATAACCATCCGAGTCCATGTCCGGGCAGAACTCATCACTGGCTAACCGACGAACCTCAGTTTCAAGTATTCCATCAGGCAGTAAGTCGAGGTAGCGCCATCCCGGGGCCACAGTATCAAGCGTAAAATTAGTACAGTGCGGTTTGAATTGCACACAAGTAGAAGGGCTGGCCAGCAGCCGTTTACCATACCAATCGAGATCCAAATCTTGATGGATATGGCCACACAATAAGGTGGTAACACGCGGATAACGAACCAGCACTGCCGCCAACATATGCGCATTACGCAGACTGTGTTGGTCAAGCCAAGTGCAGCCGGATGGCATTGGGTGATGATGCAATAAAATCAGCGTATAGCGTTCTGGGTAAGCCACCAGACAACGCTCCATCCACTCCAACTGATAATCGCTCAGTTCACCATAAGGAACGCCGAATACCTGACTGTCCAATAACAGAATTTGCCAGTTATCACCAACCAGAACCTGCTTCGAAGGCGCAATGCCTGAATCCGCCAGTGCATCTACCATCGCCGGTTGAAAATCGTGATTACCGGGTAGCCAGACGCAAGGCGCTGGCAAACGGGAAATACCCTTGGCAAAATTCTGATAGGCAGCAACTGAATGGTCCTGCGCCAAATCACCGGTTGCAACAATCAGATCGAACGGATGTTGCTCAGCAATAATCGCATCCAACACAGCGCGATAACTGTGGGACGTATTCACACCCAGCAAGGTCTCATGTTCACCTGCGAAGAGGTGGGTATCTGTTATTTGTAAAATTCTGACTTTGGCCCCACTCGCCATAGGCAGTTTAAACAGGCTTTCCAAATGGTGTCCTTGTTTTTGCACCCTTCCCAACCAGAATTATCACGATTCTTCACTCTCTGTAGGCAAGGTTATAAGTCTGTCTAACAAACCGGAACTGCCACCGCTCCATGCGCCAAACAATAGCGCAACCAGTCAGCAAGAAACTGGTTAATTTGATGCTTTTCGTCCCGCTGATGCAACTTTTTATTCGGATAATCATAACTTGCTTTGAAGCGGTAGATCTGCTGACTGGCACACACTTCCGCGACCTGTGCATCATGATAAAGCCGCACCACCATCGATGGCAGGCTCCAGTGACTCACCGCAGGCTCGGTTTGCACAATCTCTACTACCGAAGTGTAGCGGGTTGACTCAATAATTGTCAGCCTATAACTGCCGCCATTAACCTGATAAGCCACGTTTTCGCCCACTTCATCGACGCGAGGTATCAAACGACGCAATTGTGCGAAGTTAGTTTCACATATCCGCATCATCTCAGGGAAATCAGGTGTATAGCGCTTACTCATTATTTTTTCTCTTTATCTATACTCTAAATAATTCGAGTTGAAGGAAGGCGGCAAGCGATATAATCCCGATGAGTTGACGCCAGTCAATGATTCGGGTTATTGAGTGTAGCCAACGCACCAGCAGCTTGAAGTATGACGAGTATCTTTATGACTGCCATTCTGCTCTCAGCGATTGATGGTGCAACGCCAACCATTGTAATGCAATGATTGAGGCTGCGTTATCAATAGCACCTTCTTCAACCCAACGACAAGCTTGTTCACGACTAACAACATGCACTCGAATATCTTCATTTTCGTCAGCCAAGCCATGAATCCCCTTCGCCGTTGTCGCATCAACTTCGCCCACCATAATAGACAAACGTTCGCTGGTGCCCCCGGGGCTGGCTAAATAGCTGAGCACCGGCTTACAGCGGCCAATGTCAATTCCGGCTTCCTCCTGCGCCTCGCGACGGGCGACCGCTTCAACGGTTTCACCCTCTTCAATCATTCCGGCTACCATTTCTAATAACCAAGGTGACGGGCTACTGTCAATGGCGGCAATCCGTAATTGCTCAACCAATACCACTTCATCACGCACCGGATCATAGGGTAACAACACCGCAGCATGGCCACGCTCGAAAATTTCACGCTTAACTTCACCACTCATTTCACCGTTAAACAGGCGGTGGCGGAATCGGTATAAATTCAGTGAAAAAAAACCACTGTAAAGTGTTTCACGTGCAATAATTTCCACATCATTCTTGTCAAAGGTCACCGGTGAGGATTGTACTGACGTCATTAACTGTTCTCCTTACTTAAGTATCCAAGCTTAATTGTGATTTTTGATGACAGCCAAACTACACAGGCTATACCCTAAATAATTAGAGTTGCAGGAAGGCGGCAATTGAGCGACAAATTGGTTGTAAACCATTTTGCACAGCGCCTGCGTGGCCCGTAGGGTGAGGCTCATAATCCCCCATGAGCTTACATAAGTAAGTGACTGGGGTTAACGAAAGCAGCTAACGCACATGCAGCTTGCAGTATGACGGGTATACAGGATTTTAAAATAGCAGGCATAGAGTTAGCTGATAGAAATGATTTTGATAAAGATTATTTGACCAAGATAGCTCGATACAGATGAGTTGTCTGAATACTCATTTAGCTTTGTGATAGATTTAAGTAAATTAAGGCGAGATGGCACAATCAGCCACCTTATCCCATTGGCAGACTCTGATAGAATCGGCAACAATATCGTCTATCGACAGCTACCATAGTAAAATTGCCGCACAAATGCTGCACAACAAGGACTGCAAATGAAGAAACTGCTCCCCCTTCTTATCGGGCTGAGTCTGGCTGGTTTCAGTACCATGAGCCAGGCAGAGAACTTGCTGCAAGTTTATAAGCAAGCCAGGGATAGTAACCCGGATTTACGCAAATCGGCTGCTGACCGCGATGCTGCATATGAAAAAATTAATCAAGCGCGCAGCCCGCTGTTACCACAGCTCGGTTTGGGTGCAGGTTACAGCCATACTAATGGTTTCCGTGATGCATCCGATAGCCCGGATAGCAACGCGACATCAGGCTCCCTGCAACTGACTCAAACTATTTTTGATATGTCTAAATGGCGCGCCCTGACCTTACAGGAAAAGGCGGCGGGTATTCAGGATGTCACATTCCAGACCGACGAACAGGCACTGATCCTGAACACGGCAACAGCCTATTTCAACGTACTCAGAGCGATTGATAGCCTGTCTTACACCGAAGCACAGAAGCAATCGGTCTATCGCCAGTTGGACCAAACGACCCAGCGGTTTAATGTAGGTTTAGTCGCAATTACCGATGTGCAAAACGCCCGTGCCAGCTACGATACCGTGTTAGCAGCAGAAGTGACTGCCCGTAACAATTTGGATAATGCGTTGGAAAACCTGCGCCAGATCACCGGTGTTTATTATCCTGAATTGGCATCACTGAATGTGAGTCGCTTGAAGACTGAGCGCCCACAAGCAGTTACTAACTTATTGAAAGAAGCTGAAAAACGTAACCTTGCTTTGCTTTCTGCCCGTTTGAGCCAAGATTTGGCTCGTGAGCAAATTAAGTCAGCAGAAACCGGTTATATGCCGACGGTCGATTTGACCGCCTCATCTTCTGTAACCAATACGCGTTACAGTGGGGGGTCACCAACCAGCCAGCAAGTAAATAATGATGCTGGGCAAAACCAAATTGGTGTGCAACTGAGTTTGCCACTGTATAGCGGCGGGGCCACCAATTCTGCGGTGAAACAAGCACAGTACAATTTCGTCGGTGCCAGTGAACAGCTAGAAAGTGCGCACCGTAGTGTGGTGCAAACTGTACGCTCCTCATTCAATAATATTTCAGCCTCCATCAGTAGTATCAAGGCTTATGAGCAGGTGGTCATTTCCAACCAAAGTTCATTAGATGCCATGGAAGCCGGATACCAGGTGGGTACCCGTACTATTCTGGATGTATTGACTGCAACGACTAACTTGTATCAATCCAAACAGCAATTAGCTGACGCGCGTTATAACTATCTGATTAATCAGTTAAACATCCAATCCGCGTTGGGGACATTGAATATGGACGATCTGATGCAACTGAATGGCGTATTGGACAAGCCAGTGCCAACTTCAGCCACCAGCCTCGCACCGGACAATGCCAACCAGAATGCTTATGCTGATGGCGAAAGTGCTCAATCAGCACCGCGTGCTACTTCTGTAAGCCAACCAGCTACCGCAGCACCAACAGCGGCGCGTAGTGGCAATCCATTCCGTAACTGATTTTTACGGACTCGGACTCTCCGGGTGCAGCATCAGGCTGTGCCCGGTTTCTATGCCCTACGTCTTCGCTGCCAAGCACTTTTTGCCAATGAAAAAAGCGAAGCTACTCGCAGCATTTCGTATAGCTTTGTAAAGTCTGCCGCTGGCAAGCCCCTACGCTTTAATTTCGTACATCTTTCCCCTATTCTAGAGCGTACTTACTGGGAAAGGGCACAAAAGCCCTGAAATGAGACAAATAATGATGAAACGGACTCAAAACATCAATCAAGAGACTTTCCGTAAATCCTGGCGCAATTACCGTCTTGCGCCCGTAGCTTTAGCTGTCAGTGCTGTATTTATGCTGGCTGGCTGTGAAAAAACCGATGAAACCGTCTCTTTGTATCAAAATGCTGATGATTGCTCTCAGGCTAATCCGTCCAAGAGCGCGGAATGTACCACCGCTTACAACACGGCATTACAAGAAGCGGCTAAAACTGCACCAAAATATGCGACCCGTGAAGACTGTGTGGCAGAGTTTGGTGAATCTCAGTGTACTCAGGCTCCTGCTCAAGCTGGCATGGTACCAACATCTTCATCATCTTCTGGCGAAACCACGGCGGCCGCACCACAACAAAGTGGCAGTATGTGGATGCCATTAATGGCCGGTTATATGATGGGTCGGATGATGGGCGGTGGTGCAAGCCAGCCACTATTCACGTCGAAAGCGCCAAATAGCCCAGCGAATGGCAAGTTTGTTGATGCGACAGGCAAAAACTTTGGTTCAGCCACCACTGGCCGCACCATGAATGTGCCAAGAACCGCTATGGCACCCAAACCTGCGGTAACCAACACTATCACTCGTGGTGGCTTTGGTGAGTCCGTAGCTAAGCAGTCTTCTATGCAACGTAGTGCCGCGACATCATCTAAAACCAGCACACGCAGCATGGGTGGTTAAGGTCTGATTAATGAAACGTTTAGCGATTAGCGAACGCCCAGACTGGCGCGAGAAAGCCACTGAATTCGGTTTCCGTTTCCACACCATGTATGGCGAGCCGTACTGGTGTGAGGATGCGTATTACGAATTCACACTGGCACAGATTGAAGAGCTGGAAGAAACTACCGCAGAATTGCATCAGATGTGTCTGCAAGTGGTTGAGAAAGTGGTGAATAGCGATCAACTGATGGCAAAATTCCGCATTCCAAAACACTGTTGGGATTTTGTTCGTAGCTCATGGAAAACTCATCAGCCATCGCTCTATTCTCGCCTTGATCTGGCCTATGACGGCATAAATCCAGCAAAACTGCTGGAAAACAATGCGGACACCCCAACGTCATTGTATGAAGCCGCCTTTTTCCAATGGTTATGGTTGGAAGATCAAATCAACGCAGGCAATTTGAGTCAGGATTCTGATCAATACAACAGCATGCAAGAGAAGTTGATTGAGCGCTTTGTCGACCTGCGTGATAACCATGGTTTTAGCTTACTGCATCTGGCCTGCTGTCAGGACAGTGAAGAAGATCGTGGCACGGTGCAATATTTGCAAGATTGCGCGCTGGAAGCAGGTCTGCCAACTGAATTCATGTTTATGGAAGAGATCGGCTTAGGAGAGAAAGGCCAATTTACTGACCTGGATAATCAGGTTATCAGTAATTTGTTCAAACTCTATCCGTGGGAGTTTATGTTCCGCGAAATGTTTTCAACCAAGTTGGAAGATGCTGGTGTACGCTGGCTGGAACCCGCCTGGAAAAGCATTATCTCCAATAAAGCCTTGCTGCCGTTGCTGTGGGAGATGTTCCCAAATCACCCTAACCTGTTGCCTGCTTATTTCGCCGAAGATGACCATCCAAAGATGGATCATTATGTCACCAAGCCGCTGTTCTCACGGGAAGGTGCCAATATCCAGATTGTGGAAAACGGCAAAGAAGTTGCCCGAGTTGATGGGCCATATGGTGAAGAAGGCATGATTGTGCAGCAATTTCATCCGCTGCCTAAGTTCGGCGACAGCTATACCCTGATAGGTAGCTGGCTGGTGAATGATCAACCCTGTGGCATTGGTTTGCGTGAAGACAGAGAACTGATTACCCAAGATCTGTCGCGTTTTTACCCGCATATTATTTTGGGCTAAGGCTGCGCATAACTTAAGGGAAAGCACTCGCTTTCCCTCAGACTGCTGACAAGGTCAAATCAAGGGGAAACACTCCGTTGGCGCCACTTTTAGTTTCAAATACAAGTGCGTAAACCGTAGGAGTGGTCAACCCTTGGCTCGCTGACTTTATCAGTTCAAACCTTTCTTTTTATAACGTCGAACTATCCAATTCTTACCGACAACATACTGAGCGATCCCATCTCAATCCCATCAGTGGGAATCGAAATCGGCTCGACGCCGTCCCAGCTCCCCAACACATACAAAAGTGGCAGATAATGCTCTGGTGACGGATTAGATAGCGCAGCCCCTTCATGTTGCATAAAGTTTACTAAAGGATGTTTATCACCTTGATAATTAAGGTTATCTCGCACAAATTGATTGAAAGATTCAGCCCAAGGATACGGACTGCTATCACCCTGCCATCTAACCATACGCAAGTTATGCACGACGTTTCCGCTGGCGACAATCATCACGCCCTGCTCCCGCAGCACTGCCAGCTTGCGACCTAACTCATAGTGATAAGCCACCGGTTGCGTACCATCAATGCTCAATTGCACCACCGGAATATCAGCCTCAGGGTACATTTTAATCAATACCCCCCAGCTACCATGGTCCAATCCCCATTCACTGGTATCAGCTCGCACAGCGATAGGTGCCAATAATTGCTGAACTTGTGCTGCCAGTTCCGGTGACCCCGGCGCTGGATATTCGGTATCAAATAACGCCTGAGGGAATCCACCAAAATCATGGATAGTCCGAGGTTGCTCCATTGCCGTCACTGCGGTACCACGGGTATACCAGTGGGCGGAGACGGCCAGAATTGCCTTAGGACGCGGTAAGGTCTCACCCAACGTACGCCATGCCTGAGTGTGACTGTTTTCTTCCAGCACGTTCATCGGGCTACCGTGGCCGAGAAACAGTGCAGGCATACGAGAGCTGTTCATAAGAAATCCTTACTGTTAAGAGAAAAAATGGCGCTTGAAATCATAAGAAATACATTACGCGCTTTTTTTTCATTACACAGCCAGATAACAGTGATGAAGATATTCAATAAAATTGAATGGGGAAAGTCAGAGAAGGGTTAACTTAGGGGTCAAGACATTATAGGAAATAACCGGGCCGCACTCTATTCAGGAAAATAGAGGCAACCCGGTGTTTAAACCAACACGATCAGCAGGCAATATCCATTGATATCGCCACTCTATTAGCTGGCTTTTCTTGCCTGAGACTGGAGGTAATCAGCCAGGTCATCAATTGTCACTACCGGCATATCATGCAATTTAGCGAACTCAATAACCTCTGGCGCATGGGCCATACTGCCATCGTCATTAGTCAGTTCACACAACACACCTGCTGGCTTGTAGCCCGCCAGTGTTGCCAAATCGATAGAGGCTTCGGTATGACCACGACGCGATAATACACCGCCTACCTGACCACGCAGCGGGAATACATGGCCCGGGCGGTTAAGATCAGCAGGTTTAGCGTTGTCAGCAATGGCCGCACGAATAGTCGTCAAACGGTCAGCCGCAGAAACGCCGGTCGTAACACCTTTAGCCGCTTCAATTGTCACGGTAAATGCCGTCTGGAACTGACTGGAATTATTGGTCACCATCATCGGTAAATCAAGTTGCTGGCGGCGCTCGTCAGTGATACACAGACACACAATGCCACTACCGTGGCGGATGGTCAGTGCCATTTGTTCAACAGTCATTGCTTCAGCTGCAAAGACGATATCACCTTCGTTTTCTCGACTTTCGTCGTCTAACACCATAACGCCACGGCCATTACGCAGCGCGTCGACAGCACGTTCTACACGCTCAACAGGCGTGCCAAAATCTGATAGAAGGGTCTGATTCATGGTAAGAAACCTCATTAAAATTATGGATTACCAGAATCAGGGCGGTCTTGAGGAGTAAAAGGCCACTCTTTCATATATAACATTGCTTCATATATAAATAGAAATAGCCGAAATAACGCAAGCGAGCTATAAGCCCGGCAGATACCGTTACTCTCTCCCATCCGGACTATAACCGTCGGCCCCGGAATCACACCGGGTCTGCTGACCTCTACCTTGCCCTCTTTAACAAGAGAAACAACGTGAGCGCTCGCGGGCTTTTGCACCACGACACAGATATGCCGCACCACAATTTACCGCCGGTGGGGACTTGCACCCCGCCCTGAGAATAAGCCCTATGACTATAGCGCTATTGATTCGTCTGGGCAATTACCAAAATGTAGATGTTTGGAGGTTTATACAATCAACGTGAGGCATTACACTAATAAGCAGTAATCCACATCTCATTAGGGAAATATCATGATTGACCCGAAAAAAATTGAACAAATCGCCCGCCAGGTGCATGAGTCTATGCCGAAAGGAATTCGCGAATTCGGGGAAGACGTCGAAAAGAAAATTCGTCTGGTGCTGCAATCGCAATTAACACGACTGGATTTGGTTAATCGTGAAGAGTTCGATGTACAAACTCAAGTGTTGCTACGCACCAGAGAAAAACTGGCGTTACTGGAACAACGCGTGACAGAGCTGGAAGCCAAATTCAACAACGTCCCAGCCGTTATTGATGATAACAGCGGTGATGACAAAACCGGCGAGTAACGCTTGGTCGCATGTCAGTAGTGATAATCAGGGCGCAGTTCGATATCGCGCCCTGAGTTTACGAGGATATCGCCGCTGGCCGCATTCTGGAAAGCAGCACCCACAAGAGGAAAAACATCAGTAAAGCGTATAAGCTTTTCCAACCTATCATCACCAGCAATACACAACACAGAATACTGCCAATCACCGACATCACCCGCGAGCGCCCGCTCAATAGGCGAATCCCCGCCAGCATACAGAGCAAGTAAATCAGCACAAAAATGCCATTGGCATACACAATCAGTAGGTCCAGTGGCAGCGATAGCCAATAAATAAGTAACGCAAATACCAGGCAACTCCCCACCACGGCAGTAAGTGCATTAACTGGCGTTTGCCCGGCAGAAAGCTGCGCAAGTTTGCTTTCAGGCCGAACCTGAGCCTGTGACCACACCATGCGGGCAAAACTCTGGGTATAAATATTGACGCTGGCAAAACAGGCCAGATAGCCAATAATGCACGCTATCCACAGTGCATGCTGACCAAAAAGTTGCACCACAATGCCCGGCAACGACGCCGCAGCCGCTTGTTGTTCGCCATAGGCATGGAAATGCAACACCGCCACGGTACAGCCCCAATACACGGCACCTGCGACGAGTAAGCCAACGATTAGTGCGCGTGGAAAATCACGTTCAGGATGGCGGAATTCTGTTGCCAAATGTGCAAAGGCTTCTAATCCGACAAAACACCAGAACATTACGGCCAACGCGCTGAACATATTCGGAGGGGAAATATCTTGTAGCTCTGGCCAGGGTATCTGTGATGGTTGAATCGCCCCCTGCCACCAAATAGCCACCACCAGCGCAATGACCAGTAATGCTATCAATGTCTGTACATTAGCGCTGGAGCCCGCGCTACGTGTGCCCAGCAGCCAAATAACCAACAAAGTGACCAGTTGCACCATCAACAACCCAGTATCACTCCAGCCAAATGTCGCCTGCCAGAAACCGGCAGCTATTTGCAAGGCGGCGGGTAAACCTACCGGAATAACAGACAAAAATAGCCAACCAGTGACATTCCCCAACTTCGGGCCAAAGGCCATTGTCACAAAGTGGGCCGCCCCTGCGGCACTAGGGAAATGGCGGCCTAGCGCAGCAAACGCGATAGCAATCGGGAAAACCAGTATAATCAATACCGGCCAGGCCCATAGACTGTCGTCTCCGGCCAGCATCGCCGCCAGTGCTGGAACCGCAAAAACGCCCGTTCCCAGCAGTGAGGTGGACAGCAACCCGACTCCCTGTGCCAGACTCAACTCCTGTTTTAGTCCATTCACCTACTAGCCTCGGCCATTCTTGATTGACTGAATAATATTGGTGGTGGAAACTCCATCTTCAAAATTCAGTACTTTAACCTCACCGCCAGCAGCCCAAACCTCGGCACTGCCCGCTATCTCATCCGGCTTATAATCACCACCTTTTACCAGCAAATCCGGCAAAATATCGGCAATTAAGCGCTGCGGCGTATCTTCCTCAAACGGCACCACCCAATCCACAGCTTCCAGCGCACCTAATACAATCATGCGCTGATCAAGTGGATTAACTGGCCGTTTTTCGCCTTTCAAGCGTTTGGTCGAGGCATCGCTGTTAACTGCCACGATCAGGCGGTCACCTAGCTTACGGGCGTTAGCCAAATAAGAGACATGACCCGCATGGAGAATATCGAAAATACCATTGGTCATGACCACTTTTTCACCACGCTGACGGGCCTGCGCCACCGCTTTTTTCAGTTGTTGCTCATCCATCACCCCAAAACCGGTTTCCGCACGACCACGGATGGCATTTTCCAGCTCAATCGGTGAAACCGTTGAGGTGCCCAACTTACCAACCACGACACCGGCGGCAGCATTAGCCAGGAAGCAGGACTCTTCCAGCGTATTACCCGCAGCCAGTGCCGCAGCCAACACCCCAATCACCGTATCACCAGCACCGGTCACATCGAACACTTCCTGCGCCTGAGTGGGTAGATGTAATGGTGGTTTCCCCGGTTGTAGCAGTGTCATTCCCTGTTCGGAACGGGTCACCAGCAAAGCTGAAAGCTCAAAGTCAGCCACCAGCTTCATGCCACGGCTGACCAGCTCTTCTTCATTTTTACAGTGACCAACGACGGCTTCAAATTCGGATAAGTTAGGGGTTAACAGTGTTGCGCCGCGATAACGCTCAAAATCGCTGCCTTTAGGATCGATAAGTACCGGAACTTTCGCATTGCGTGCCAGTTGGATCATCGGCTGCACACTGTTCAATGCACCTTTGGCATAATCGGATAGCACCAATGCGCCAATCTGTGGCAGCGCCTGCTGGATACGATCAAAGATTGGCTGCGGATCAACCCCGTCAAAACCCTCTTCAAAATCCAGGCGGATCAACTGCTGATTACGAGAAAGCACCCGCAATTTGGTAATTGTTGGGTGGGTCGGCACCGAAACAAAATCACAGCGCACCTGTACTTCATTCAGCTTGCTGGTCAGCGCCCGCGCAGCATCATCGATGCCGGTCAACCCAACTAAACGAGAGATAGCGCCAAGGGATGCGATGTTCATCGCCACGTTTGCAGCACCTCCAGGGCGCTCTTCGATGGTATCAACTTTGACAACTGGCACCGGTGCTTCTGGTGAGATCCGGCTGGTTGGCCCATACCAATAGCGGTCTAACATGACATCACCAACGACTAATACACCAGCGCGGCGAAAATCAGGCAGCGTGACTTTCATACGTTAGCCCCCCAAAGTGAGCTGTTATTAACCCCGAAAACACACATCTCTTCGCTCCAATTTTGTGTTTGTTATACTCTAAATAATTCGAGTTGCAGGAAGGCGGCAAGCGAGTGACAAATTGGTTGCAAACCATTTTGAACGGCGCTTGCGCTGGCCCGCAGGGTGAGCCTCTCATGAGGCTCATAATCCCGATGAGTTGACGCTAGTCAATGATTCGGGTGACAAATCGGTCAGGAACCGATTTGAACGTTGCTTGCAACGGCCTCGCCTCTGCGAGGCCCATGGACGGGCCGAGTAACGAGCGCGGCCAACACACATGCAGCTTGAAGTATGACGAATATATGTGGTGCCGGATAATATCACAGACACCTTGCATACTATGAATAACCGACGTACCCAGTCATAACGGGCACTGCTGGCACTTTATCTTATTCGCTGGCAACAATATCTGACGTCACCAGCCATTTTCGCCAACTGGCAGCAACTTGCTCTCTTTCGGTGATAAAACTGTCAGCAGAAACCTTACTGGATAGCTCCTGCAATGCCAGGTGATGAATCTCATCACGCATGGTGACATAAGCACGGGTCAGGGCCGCTGCCTCTTGCGGTGCCATGATGTCGTAATTAGCCATCAACTCAAAAATGCGCACATTATCTGACCAACGGGTCAACCGTGGCTCGCTGGCCGCATAGCGCAACACCAGATATTGCGCGATAAACTCAATATCGGTAATCCCCCCCTCATCAGCCTTAATATCAAAGATACCACGCTGTTTGCTGCCCAGATGGTTGCGCATTTTCTCTCGCATTTCGCGCACTTCCTGCTGCAATTGTGGGTCTTCTCGGTGGCGGCACAGAATTTGCTGGCGGATGGTATCAAACTGTTGATGCAATTGAGGATCACCATAAACGATGCGGGCGCGCACCAGTGCCTGATGCTCCCAAGTCCAGGCCTCATGCTGTTGGTAATCGGCGAAAGCTTCAACGGTGCTGACCAGCATGCCCGCCTCACCTGATGGCCGCAGACGAGCATCCACTTCATATAAAATGCCTGACGAGGTGCGGGTGCTGAACAAATGCATCACCCGCTGAGCCAAACGCAGGTAGAACTGACGGCCGTCGATGCTACGCTCGCCATCAGTCATCACATCCAGCGGGCAATCGAGCAAGAACACCAGATCCAAATCTGAGCTGTAACCTAGCTCCCAGCCCCCCAACTTGCCATAACCAATCACGGCGAAACCACGGCCTTCTCGCTGCTGTAGATGGCTCGGCTGGCCATAGCGAGCCACCATCTGCCCCCAGGCTTGCTGAATAACCGCATCAATCATGGCCTCTGCCAGATAAGTTAAGTGATCGCTCACTTTCATTACCGGCAGTGCCTCGGTGATATCACCAGCAGCAATACGCAATTGCTGGGCTTGCTTAAATTGACGCAACGCCTCGAGTTGCTGCTCTTCGTCATCCTCCGGCACCCGCAATAAGTATTGGCGCAATTCATCGCGATAAGCACCGGGTTCCAATGGTTGATAGAACGATTGCGGATCAAGCAACTCATCCAATAACAGCGGGTAGCGGGCCAATTGACTGGCCACCATCGGCGAGGCAGAACACAGGCGAATAACATGTTTTAGTGCCGCATGGTATTCCACCAGTAATTCGAGGTAAGTGGTGCGGGTAAGGATACTGAGCAGCAACTGAATCAAGCGGCTGAGGGCGACATTGGCGTCCGGGCGCGAGCAAACCTCGGAGAACAAGCGCGGCATCAGTTGATCCAGCACCTCACGGCCCCGAGGGCCAATGGTGCGTTTATCAACGTCATGGCGGAAATCATTTATCGTCGTCAACAACTGCCGGCGGGCTGGTTCGTCTAAATGTGGCGTCAAAGGGGCTAAATCACTCTCTTCCAGCACATCCTGCCATAAGCTTTTATACAAACCATGACGAGGATCTTCACCGATATCGGGAGTATCATCGCCAATCAGGTCGTCAAATACCAACCGTACCGCCTGCATATGGTGTTCCAGTGCAGCACTCATTTCCATCCAGTCGGTATACCCCATGCCCCAAGCCAATCGGGCCTGATTCAGTGCATCACCGGGTAACGTTTGGGTTTGCTCATCAGCAATAGCTTGCAGCAGATTTTCCAAACGGCGCAAAAACAGATAACTGCTGCTGAGGTCGTTCACTTGTTGTGGCGGCAATAAACCCAGCTCGGCGACTGCCTGCAACGTCGGCAGTAAAGCCCGCTCTTGCAGGCGCGGTTCACGGCCGCCACGAATAAGCTGAAATACCTGCGTGATAAATTCGATTTCACGAATACCGCCGGCCCCCAGCTTAATATTATCTTTCAGACCACGCCGCCGGACCTCACGGGCAATCATCCCTTTCATGTTACGTAACGATTGAATCACGCTGAAATCGATATAGCGTCGGAAGACGAAGGGCCGCAGCATCTGGCGCAGCTCTTTACTGTAGTGGTCTTCAGCCCCGCCCATCAGACGAGCCTTAACCATCGCATAGCGTTCCCAGTCGCGCCCTTGCTCTTGGTAATAATCCTCCAGCGCGGCAAAACTCAGTACCAGCGGGCCACTGTCACCAAACGGGCGTAGACGCATATCCACCCGATAGACAAAACCATCAATAGTTTGCTGATCCAACGCTTTAATCAGCCGTTGCCCCAAGCGGGTAAAGAACTGGGCATTATCCAACTGCCGTCGCCCACCCTGGGTCTGGCCGTTTTCTGGGTAGGCAAAAATTAGATCGATATCAGAGGAGAAATTCAGTTCACCGCCGCCTAACTTGCCCATGCCCAAAATCAGCAGCGGCTGCGGTACCCCCTCGGCATTAGAGGGGGTACCGAACTCACGGCAACAAGCCTGATACAGCCAATCGCGCGCCGCCAAAATCAGGCTTTCAGCCAACCCGCTCAGTTGTTGTAAGGTCTCAGTAGTCACACTGGTTTGCCGTGTTTGTGACCAGGCGATGCGCACCATCATCCGGCGGCGAAACAGCCGCAATGCGGCTAATAATGCCGCTTCGTCATGTACCTCGGCCAACGCCAGATTTAACCATTGTGGATAAAATTGCCACTCCTGCGGTTGCGGGGGTTGCTGATGCAACTCCTCCAGCCACTCAGGGTGAATCAGTAACATATCACTGACAAAATCACTCAACGCCAGCACAGGGATATCTTCCTCGTGTAAATCTGGCGGAGCCGGTAACTCATAAAAGCGCTGTCGTATATTCTGCGCCTGAATCTGTAATTCCGAAGAGAGTGGCAACATAAAGCATTCCTCAAGCTGCTATCTATTAACTAGCAGCACCGTTCAACCAAAAGGCTGCCTGCGCTAGCGCTTCCTTACGGGCGGTATCACGCCAGTGACCCTGACGGTGCATAATCTCCTGCTGTAAACCAAACCAGCCATCGATATACGGCAACCATTCACTCTGCGGATAGAAGCCTGAGAGCAATTGGAAAGACATGATCTGCCGGTTCAAGCGAGGGAGTTGCGCCAAATAACCATCGTCATCCAGATGCTGGCCAAAAGCGTCTTTCAGATCAGCAGCGCTGCGGCTCAACATGATGTCGCAGAAGCGTTTAAATGACCCTTCAAACTTGGTCTGTGCTTTGGCATCCATAAATGGCCGCCAGCCAGAGGTAACCAACCAAGATGTGAGCGCTAACTTACATTTTAGGTAATCAGTGCTATAGCAAAGCTGCTCAGCATCGACATTCTTCGGTTCTAACTGCGGTTCAAGCGCCAGCAGCCCGGCACGCAATTCAGTACTGGCTTTGCGCGGGACCAAACCACCAAAAATAGCTAATGACTGACGCACCATTGCCAATGCTTCAATGATCATAGCTTTAGCGGCCGGCTCACCACGTAACCACAGCTCTTCATGGTATTGCCAATGGTCCAGGGCCATCTCCAGCCCTGCGACCATACCTTGCTCAACGGTGGATTTGGCCGCTGGCTGCAACACCAGTAACGGGCGCAATTCACGAGGAGGATTGCCTTGTGCTAAATGATAGCCACGGGCTGCTTTACTCAGATTGCCCTGTCGTAAACCGCCAATTTGTGCCAGTTCTGCGGCCAATGCCAGCAAATCTGCCTGATTGCCTTTTTTCAGTTCCAGCTCAATTTCGTGCAAGGGTTCCGACAGCTCACCTGCACTGATAGTGCCTTGATCAACAGCAAGCTCTATCTCGCTTTCGCCGTAAGTAATCACCCACTTCTCTCGAGTAAAATCCGTACGGAATAGCGGCTGTAGTTCTGCTTGTAATGTCTCAATCACCCAACCGTTCGGCCAGATATCGGCAGGGAAACGCGCCAAATCCAATTGGTCACTATCAATATCAACATTGTATTCAGGGCGTTGATGTAAACCACCGACCACTTTACCGCCGGTCTTAACCGTCATTTCGTAACGGCCATCATAACCACGGATACGTAAGCCAATATCATGTTGGCGCAGCCGCTTATCGGCAGTTTCAAAATAGATATTGGTCAGCGTCTGCGGCGCAGAATGCTGGCTTTGCCAGGATGTAAGCCGCTCGGGCAAAGCGGCAATGGCCGCAGGAGTAGCAATAAATTTTAATTCTATTTCAACGGTCATAATTTCATTCACACCGGTATGTTGCGAGTTTACGGGCATTATGCCTCTTTCGCGGCGGTTTGCCTGTTTTACACAGACTTCGCTATTTTACACAAAAAAACCGCGTGGCTACCCCGAGTCAGCCTCTATTTTAACAGGTCTGCCATAAGGCTTCATAAGACAAATTTTCAGTGTGGTTAAAATGAACAACAAAGTGGCTAAAGCCGCGCTGGCTATGAGAGTAAGATAGTTCTCATTCCGGTTTATGCGTTGCGTCGGCAAACTGAACACACTACTATCGTTCCATAAATTCACTCATAAATGACTCTCTAATGCTGAAAATACGCCTAATTTGCCTCGCGATGCTAAGTCTCAGTATCTCCTGGGGCGCGCACGCTGAAGAAAAACGCTACATCTCTGATGAGCTGGATACCTACGTTCATAGCGGTCCCGGTAACCAATACCGTATTGTTGGCACGTTAAAAGGCGGAGATGAAGTCGCCCTGATAAGTGTTGATGACAGCACAAATTACGGTCAAATCCGCGACAGTAAAGGGAAAACCACCTGGATCGCGCTGAATCAATTGAGTGAAACGCCAAGTCTGCGTATTCGGGTACCGGACCTTGAACAACAAGTCAAAACCCTGACAGATAAGCTGGCTAATATTGATAATAGCTGGAATCAGCGCACTGCTGAAATGCAACAGAAAGTCGCGGCCAGCGACAGCGTGATTTCCGAGCTGCAAAAAGAAAACGAGTCACTAAAGAATCAGTTAGTGGTTGCTCAGAAGAAAGTCAGCGCTGTGAATCTGCAATTAGATGACAAACAGCGTACCATTATCCTGCAATGGTTTATGTACGGCGGCGGTGTTGCCGGTATCGGCCTGCTCCTTGGTCTGGTACTGCCACATCTGATCCCAAGCCGTAAAAAGAACAATCGCTGGATGAACTGATAGCCGTTTAATAAGACTGTAAAATCGACGCGTTCGGCTGCCCGCCAGGGTGGCCTGCTTGTTTAATCTATTCTCATCCCCAACTATACTGAAACAAGCCTTTGTCGCCAGGCGGTAAAGTGTGATTCAAGTGAGCAGCTAATAACGCTGCAACATCAAGAACGAAGGATTTATATGAAAATCTATCTGGTCGGCGGCGCGGTACGCGACAGCTTATTAAATCTGCCGGTCACCGAACAGGATTGGGTCGTGGTGGGGTCCACCCCGGAACAGTTACTCACACAGGGCTATCAGCAGGTTGGTAAAGACTTCCCCGTGTTTCTGCACCCTGTCAGCCATGAAGAATACGCACTAGCTCGTACCGAGCGTAAATCCGGCGCAGGTTACACCGGTTTTACCTGCTATGCCGCGCCAGATGTCACGCTGGAAGAGGATTTGTTGCGTCGCGATTTGACCATCAATGCCATTGCCCGTAGCGCCGAGGGGGAATTGATTGACCCCTACCACGGCCAACAAGATTTAGAAAACAGAGTACTGCGTCATGTCTCCGACGCCTTTGGCGAAGATCCACTACGTGTGCTGCGGGTTGCCCGTTTCGCTGCCCGTTTTGCCCATTTAGGTTTTAGCGTCGCCGCTGAGACTCAATCATTGATGGCAGCAATGGCACAAAGTGGCGAGCTATCGGCTCTGACGCCAGAGCGAGTATGGAAAGAGACCGAGAAAGCGCTGAAAACACAAAGCCCGCAGATCTATTTTCAAGTGTTACGTGATTGCGGTGCGCTGGCGGTGCTCTTTCCAGAAATTGAACGTTTATTTGGCGTACCGGCTCCCGAAAAGTGGCATCCAGAAATTGATACCGGTATCCATACGCTGATGACATTAGCCATTGCGGCTCAACTTAGCCCTGAGGTTGATGTCCGCTTTGCCGCTCTCTGCCATGATTTGGGTAAAGGTCTGACACCAAAAGAATTCTGGCCACACCATCACGGCCACGGCCCGGCTGGGGTTAAATTGGTTGAGCAGTTATGTCAGCGCTTACGGGTACCTAATCCGATACGTGACTTGGCGAAACTGGTGGCGGAATACCATGACCTTATCCATACAGTGAATAAGCTTCGCCCCGAAACTCTACTCAAACTGTTTGATGCCATTGATGTGTGGCGCAAACCAGAACGTCTTGAGCAAATGATTATCACCAGTGAGGCTGATGCCCGAGGCCGTACCGGATTTGAAGAAAATCCTTATCCGCAGGGCGATTATTTGCGCGCCGCATTCCATATTGCCAGCGGCGTATCAGTGCAGGAAGTAGTCGCCAGCGGGTTACAAGGATTGGCCATTCGCGACGAACTTAAACGTCGCCGCCAACAAGCATTAGCCGAATGGAAACAGACTCAAGAAGTAATTTAAGAATAAATCCATATTATCTAAAGATAAAACACCCTGATTAATCAAGGTGTTTTATTGTATCTGATGTATTTTTTATACCCTAAATAATTCGAGTTGCAGCAAGGCGGCAAGCGAAAGAACCCGATGAGCTTACATGAGTAAGTGATTCGGGTGATTGAACGTAGCCAACGCACGTGCAGCTTGAAGTATAACGGGTATATTACATAAAGACCCAGTACACCGCAGCCGCGACAACAAAGCGATAGATGGCGAAAGGTACAAAAGAGATACGTTTAATCAGTGAAAGGAAGGTTTTGATAGCAATCAGAGCCACGATAAATGCTGTGATAAATCCGACGGCAAACATCGGTAAATCACCCAGAGTCAGGAAGTGCAGGCTCTTATAAAGATCCAGTCCACTGGCCCCGATCATCATCGGTACTGCCAGAATGAAGGAGAACTCAGACGCGGCATAACGGTTAACACCGACCAACATACCGCCGGAAATGGTGGCACCAGAACGGGAGAACCCCGGCCACAACGCCAGACACTGGAAGCAGCCAATCGCGAAAGCCTGACGGTAAGTAATATCATCCAAACCAACAGATTTAGGATTTTTAGGTTTGAACCATTCTGCGACTAGCAAAAGCACCCCACCCGCCACCAAGGCATACATGACATTTCTCGGATCAAACAGCGATTTGATGAGGTCATGGAATACCAACCCCAGCACCACGGCGGGGATCATTGCCAGTAAAATATGGCCCAATGTCAGGTGACCGCTGGTTTTCCCCTCATGAGGTACCGCGCCGAAATGGATACCAATCAGGCCAAATAACCGCCGCCAGAACACCACGACAACCGCCAGAATCGACCCTAACTGAATGATAACTTCAAAGGTTTTTGCCTTGTCGCCGGTAAAGCCCAATAGCTCACCGACGATAATCATATGCCCAGTGGATGACACGGGTAAAAACTCAGTCAATCCCTCTACCACACCTAAAACAACAGCCACAAACAGCGAATACATATCCGTCATCTACGATACCCAATGCCATGTAATATACCCGTCATACTTCAAGCTGCATGTGCGTTGGCTGCCCTCGTTCACCCCAGTCACTTACTTCTGTAAGCTCCTGCGGATTCGGTCAGTTGCCGCCTTCCCGCAACTTGAATTATTTAGGATATAGAAATCCACAAAAAAACGGCAATGTGCAAAATAATGCCGTTCAATTTCAGTCGGTAAAAATATCACGTTAATCAATAATTCAAACCACATTATCAATATAGGGTTGCATTTTTATGTCGTGGCAGAGCAAAAATCAGTTAGGTCGTTGACCACGTTCAATGAGCACACCGACATTACGGGCTTGTGCCACCGCCCCTGGTTTACTGACTTTAATCCGCACCCACGGTGATTGGAAACGGACTAATAGCAGCTCGGCTATCTCTTCTGCCACCCGCTCAACCAAGGCAAAACGCTGTGACTCTACGTGTTGTATCACCGCATCACTGATATCTGCATAGCTCAAGCAATCATTCACATCATCACTGGCAGCAGCTTTACGATTATCCCAACCCATTTCGATATCGAACACCAGCTTCTGCTGGATGGTCTGCTCCCAGTCATAAACACCAATGGTGGTTATGACACTCAGTTCTTCAATAAATACGATGTCCATCACGTCATTCTCTGTTTTTGCGCCTGCCGGATACCACTTCCAGCCGAATATGCGTATTATCCACTGATGTTGCGATTAAAACGATCATTATTCAACAGGGCGGTGTTATGAGTGCTATCGCGCTTGGCATGATTATCTTCGCGTATTTGTGTGGCTCTATTTCCAGTGCAATCCTGGTGTGTCGGGTTGCTAAGCTGCCAGATCCGCGTGAACATGGCTCCGGTAATCCCGGTGCAACCAACGTGCTGCGCATCGGTGGCCGAGCAGCCGCAGCAACAGTGCTGATTTTCGATGTGCTGAAAGGCATGTTACCCGTTTGGATTGCTTACCTGCTGCACGTTTCCCCGCTGTATCTTGGCTTGACCGCTATCGCTGCTTGTCTTGGTCACATCTATCCGGTCTTTTTCCATTTTAAAGGTGGCAAGGGCGTTGCTACTGCTTTTGGCGCCATCGCCCCTATCGGCTGGGATCTAACCGGTCTGATGACCGGTACTTGGTTGTTGACGGTGTTATTGAGTGGGTATTCATCTTTAGGCGCAATTATCAGTGCGCTAATTGCGCCCTTCTACGTCTGGTGGTTTAAACCGCAATTCACCTTCCCGGTCGCCATGCTCTCTTGCCTGATTTTGATGCGCCACCACGATAACATTCAACGTTTATGGCGCGGCAAAGAAAGTAAAATCTGGGATAAACTCAGAAAGAAAAAGCAGAAAACCCCGGCCGAAGAAGCCGCAGAGTTGGAAGAGAAAGAAGATTGATTCTCCTCAAAACAAGAATGACTGAACGGGAGCCAGGCAAAGCGCAAAGGAATGCAAAAACGGCGTGGACTCTCATCCATAAGCATTTTGAATGACTGCGGCAACACCGCCGCAGCCCCGCTCAGACTTTCGGCACCAATCTTAGAATGGCTGAGCGGGAGCGAGGCAAGGCGCAAGGAATTGAGAGAGCGGAGCATACATCAGTATGTGAGCATCACGAGATGACGCGGCAACACCGCCGCAGCCCCGCTCAGACTTTCGGCAACTCGGCTAACGGCCAGCGCGGCCTAACCGAAACACTCAACTCACTGCTCACACCACTTTTCAGCCTGATCAACCCAGCATAGGCGATCATCGCGCCATTATCGGTACAAAACTCTGGCCGAGCATAGAATACTTCACCGCCCCGTTTTTGCATCATCTCCGCCAGCTTTGAACGTAAAGTGCGGTTTGCACTGACACCACCGGCAATGACCAAACGTTTGAAGCCGGTCTTATCCAGCGCTCGTTTGGATTTAATCGCCAGCGTATCAACCACTGCATCTTCAAATGCACGGGCAATATCAGCACGGGTTTGATCATCGGTACCGTTAGCACGGATAGTATTTGCGGCGAACGTTTTCAAACCAGAAAAACTGAAATCCAGTCCAGGGCGATCGGTCATTGGCCGCGGGAAAGTAAAACGCCCCGCCGTACCCTGTTGTGCCATACGCGACAGCATCGGCCCCCCAGGATAGTCCAGACCTAATAATTTTGCAGTTTTATCAAAGGCTTCACCTGCCGCATCATCGACAGATTCCCCTAATAGCAGATACTCACCAATACCGGTCACGCTAATTAACTGAGTGTGACCGCCAGAGACCAGCAGAGCGACAAACGGGAACTCTGGTGCGTTCTCTTCCAACATCGGTGCCAGTAGGTGGCCTTCCATATGGTGGACCGGCACCGCCGGAACCCCCCACGCAAATGCCAATGCGCGGCCGACTGTCGCCCCGACCAGCAATGCGCCAACCAAACCTGGGCCTGCGGTATACGCCACACCATCGATGTCTTTAGCGCTCAGATTGGCTTCTTTCAATGCTGCCTGAATCAGCGGCACAGTCTTGCGCACATGATCACGGGAAGCCAGCTCAGGCACTACACCGCCATAATCAGCATGCAATTTAACCTGACTGTACAGTTGGTTAGCTAACAGACCGGCTTCATCGTCATACACTGCAATACCGGTTTCATCGCAGGACGTTTCTATACCCAAAACTCGCATTACATTTCCCATCATTCACGTGCGGCCGATAGTTTAGCATAACAGCGCCGCCAGTCATGATCTCTGACGGTAAAGACGGCATTTTCACGCTTTGAGCACCTAAATGTTGTTGATAGTGGTCATATTTGAAAAGAGTGTTGATTAATTCGATCAACAGCCTTGTTTAGTATATAATCAGCGGCCGTCGCACTCTCGGCACCAACTTTCTTGTAAAGAACGAGGGCGACATCACAGGGGCGTGCCTGTTTCAATTTGCTGTGGTGCTTTACAAAGCAGCATCCATTGAAGTAAAATTCCGCACCATTTTGAGAAGGCTGGCGATTGGCCAGCAGCAAACCGATTTCTATTGAGGTGAGAGGCACATGCCGGTAATTAAAGTACGTGAAAACGAGCCATTCGACGTAGCTCTTCGTCGTTTCAAACGCTCTTGTGAAAAAGCGGGTGTTTTAGCTGAAGTTCGTCGTCGTGAGTTCTATGAAAAACCGACTACCGAACGTAAACGCGCTAAAGCTTCTGCTGTAAAACGTCACGCGAAGAAATTGGCTCGCGAAAACGCACGCCGCACTCGTCTGTATTAATTCTTCGGGGGTAACCCCACCGCGTAGTTTTTTATGTTCTAAGAACGCGCAGATCAAGTAGTTGCATACGAAGGCCGTGCTTTCCGAAAGGAATGCGCGGCTTGTTCTCGTTTATGGACTGACCGAATAGGGGCTTATGGCTGGACGAATTCCACGCGTATTTATCAATGACTTGCTAGCGCGCACCGACATCGTTGATCTTATCGACGCACGGGTAAAGCTGAAGAAGCAAGGCAAAAATTACCATGCGTGCTGTCCGTTCCATCATGAGAAAACACCCTCATTCACTGTTAACGGCGAAAAACAGTTTTATCACTGTTTCGGCTGTGGCGCACATGGTAACGCTGTTGATTTCCTGATGAATTACGACAGACTCGAATTTGTCGAAAGTATTGAGGAATTAGCCACCATGCATGGGCTGGAAGTGCCTTACGAGGCAGGAACCGGCACCACCCAGATCGAACGTCATCAACGACAAAGTCTCTATCAACTGATGGAAAGCCTTAGCGGATTCTATCAACAGTCACTCAAAGGCTCGAATGCCAATCAGGCACGCGAATATCTTAAGCATCGCGGTTTGAGTGAAGAAATCATCCAACATTTTGCTATTGGTTTTGCCCCCCCAGGTTGGGACAATGCCTTAAAACGTTTTGGCCGTGATGGTGAGAGCCGTACTGCGCTGAACGATGCCGGAATGCTGGTGACTAATGATACAGGACGGACTTACGATCGTTTTCGTGAGCGCGTCATGTTCCCTATCCGCGATAAACGTGGGCGGGTTATCGCTTTTGGCGGGCGAATTCTGGGTGATGGAGTGCCAAAGTATCTAAACTCCCCAGAAACAGAAATTTTTCATAAGGGCCGCCAGCTTTACGGCTTGTATGAAGCGCAAGTGAATCATCCCAATCCAACGCGTTTACTCGTGGTGGAAGGTTATATGGATGTGGTAGCACTCGCGCAATTTGGTATTGACTATGCCGTTGCCTCGCTGGGGACCGCGACCACTGCGGAGCATATTCAATTATTATTCCGTGCCACCGATAACGTAATTTGTTGTTACGACGGTGATCGGGCGGGCAGAGATGCGGCATGGCGAGCATTAGAAACGGCGCTGCCCTATCTAAATGATGGCCGTCAGCTACGCTTTATGTTTTTGCCCGATGGCGAAGACCCAGACACTCTGGTACGTAAAGAAGGGAAAGACGCATTTGAACAGCGGATGGAAGGGGCACAGCCACTCTCAACCTTTTTGTTTGAAACGTTGATGCCACAGGTGGATTTGAGCAGCCCCGACGGGCGCGCCAAGTTAAGCACTCTGGCACTACCTTTAATCAGTCAGGTACCCGGTGAGACATTACGTCTTTATCTGCGCCAGCAGCTCGGTAATAAATTGGGCCTGCTCGATGATAGCCAGCTCGATAAGCTGATGCCAAAACAGGCTGAAAACACGAATACCTACCAACCGCCCCAGCTAAAACGCACAACCATGCGTATACTTATAGGGCTACTGGTACAAAACCCACAACTAGCTACACTTATTCCCTCACTACAGGGCGTCGAGCAAGCCAAGTTAGCCGGTTTACCGTTATTTATTGAGTTGGTTGAGACTTGTCTGGCTCAGCCAGGGCTGACAACCGGGCAGTTATTGGAACTGTATCGGGATAATAAATTCAGCCAACAGCTTGAAACTCTCGCAACATGGAACCACATGATTGTTGAGGACATGGTCGAACCGACTTTTGTCGACACGCTAACGAGCCTGTATGACTCCATCTTGGAGCAACGTCAGGAAACCCTGATAGCGCGTGACCGGACACATGGATTAAACGCCGAAGAACGTAAAGAGCTTTGGTCTTTGAATCTGGCATTAGCCAGAAAAAAATGAAACACCCAACGGCTTAATTGCCGATAAATGTGGGGGCGACTCCCCACAATATGCCGCCATAGCGGGCAGCGGCGACAAAAAAAGGCCCCAAATGCTATTGTTGGCGGTTTCGCCGACCGACACCAACCCAAATACTCTGAAGTGTGGATACCGTCTTATGGAGCAAAACCCGCAGTCACAGCTGAAGCTACTTGTCACCCGTGGTAAGGAGCAAGGCTATCTGACCTATGCTGAGGTCAATGACCATCTGCCGGAAGATATCGTCGATTCCGATCAGATCGAAGACATCATCCAGATGATTAATGACATGGGCATACAGGTGCTGGAAGAAGCTCCTGATGCCGATGATTTGATGCTGGCCGAGAACACCACTGATACCGACGATGACGCGGCTGAAGCTGCTGCACAGGTATTATCCAGTGTTGAATCCGAAATCGGGCGTACTACCGACCCGGTGCGTATGTACATGCGCGAAATGGGTACCGTTGAGCTCTTGACACGTGAAGGTGAGATTGATATCGCCAAACGTATTGAAGACGGTATCAATCAGGTTCAGTGTTCAGTTGCTGAATACCCTGAAGCGATTACTTATCTGTTGGAACAATATGATCGCGTTGAAGCGGGTGAAGCCCGTTTATCTGACCTGATCACCGGCTTTGTTGATCCAAACGCCGAAGAAGATATTGCGCCGACGGCGACTCACGTTGGTTCTGAATTATCCACCGCAGAAATGGATGATGACGACGACGAAGATGAAGACGAAGACGAAGAAGAAGACGACAACAGCATCGATCCAGAGCTGGCACGCCAGAAATTCAGCGATTTGCGTGAGCAGTATGAAAACGCACGCATGGAAATCAAGAAAAATGGTCGTAGCCACGCCAATGCTGCTGCTGAAATTCTGAAGTTGTCTGATGTATTCAAGCAGTTCCGCCTGGTACCGAAGCAGTTCGACTATCTGGTCAACAACATGCGTACCATGATGGATCGCGTTCGTACTCAAGAACGTATCATCATGAAACTGTGTGTTGAGCAGTGCAAAATGCCGAAGAAAAACTTCGTTACTCTGTTTGCCAGCAATGAAACCAGTGATACCTGGTTTGCCGCAGCAATTGCGATGGGTAAACCCTGGTCTGAAAAACTGAAAGATGTCTCGGACGATGTTCAACGTAGCTTGCAGAAACTGCGCCAGATCGAAGAAGAAACCGGTTTGACAATTGAGCAAGTGAAAGACATCAACCGCCGTATGTCTATCGGTGAAGCGAAAGCACGTCGTGCCAAGAAAGAAATGGTTGAGGCTAACCTGCGTTTGGTTATCTCTATTGCGAAAAAATACACCAACCGTGGTCTGCAATTCCTTGATTTGATTCAGGAAGGCAATATCGGTCTGATGAAAGCAGTAGATAAGTTCGAATACCGCCGTGGTTATAAGTTCTCAACTTACGCCACGTGGTGGATTCGTCAGGCCATTACCCGCTCTATCGCGGATCAGGCGCGTACCATCCGTATCCCGGTACATATGATTGAGACCATTAACAAACTCAACCGTATCTCACGCCAGATGCTGCAAGAGATGGGCCGTGAGCCAACACCGGAAGAACTGGCTGAACGCATGCTGATGCCGGAAGACAAGATCCGTAAAGTGCTGAAGATTGCCAAAGAGCCAATCTCAATGGAAACCCCGATCGGTGATGATGAAGATTCACATCTGGGCGATTTCATTGAAGATACCACTCTGGAACTGCCGCTGGACTCTGCAACATCAGAGAGCCTGCGCTCTGCCACCCACGATGTGTTAGCTGGCCTGACCGCTCGTGAAGCGAAAGTTCTGCGTATGCGTTTCGGTATCGATATGAACACTGACCACACCCTGGAAGAAGTGGGCAAACAGTTCGACGTAACCCGTGAACGTATTCGTCAGATTGAAGCCAAGGCATTGCGTAAATTGCGTCATCCAAGCCGCTCTGAAGTGTTGCGCAGCTTCCTGGACGATTAATCGTTAGCGACAGCAGCAAACACACAAAAAACCCCGGCGTGCCGGGGTTTTTCTTTTTGGCCCCAAACCACCGATTCTCAAGCCTGCATCCGCACGTAATTACCTGCTATGTGCGTAAAAAACCTTAATTTTGTGCATAAAACAGCCATATGATTTATCAGCTCTAGACCGCAGGATAAAAACTACCGTATAATCAGCGCCCAAGTCTGGCCCCTTAGCTCAGTTGGTTAGAGCACGCGACTCATAATCGCTTGGTCACTGGTTCAAGTCCAGTAGGGGCCACCAAATTTTAGCTTTAAAATCAGTATATTAAGCCAACTTTCGAGTTGGCTTTTTTGTATCTGGTAACCTGTGTCGCAAAAGTGTCGCTGCGCTATATTTGCTCAACTCAATGAAGCCATAACTGCACAATCTTGAATAGAGACTGTTGAATGGAATCTCACGGATATAATTACACTTTATCTGATTTTTTCTGTCTCAGTGGTTAGCCAATTTGAACGAAAATTGTTCAATGCGGATTGGCTGGATATTCTAGTAGAAGAATAGAAAAGCACCTTGAGATGGCGATAACGTCATCGATTCAGGTTATAACAATTTACTCATCCCCAAGCCTCTCGCTTTGCCTAATTATCTCAAGATATATAGGTCATTGCTATTTGCTTGCCGAATATTCAATAGACAGTCCCTTCGTTGATGAAATGTTTTAGTCGGCTAAAATTCAACGCTACTTAACGACCTACAATAATTCTCGTACTATAAAATAGCCATCTAACTCTCCGCTGAGATCTGAAAATGTCTGTGCTTACTCACTTTGATATGCTTTTTCAATACAAGGCCTGGGCTGATAAAGAGATCCTCTCCGCTATCGCCAATGTTGATACCGCGGCTTATAAAGATAAACGTCATCTTATGATTCGCCTGATGAATCATATTTATGTGGTTGATCAAATATTTATCGCCAATATTCAGGGAGTTCCCCACCGTTATACTGCGCTGAATACGGTTGAAACACCGCCTCTAGAGGTGCTGAATGACGCCTTTGCTATCAGTGATAATCGCTATCTCGAGTACCTTCACTCTCTGGTTGAACAACAATTGGATGAAATAATTAACTTCAAATTTGTCGATGGGGGAAAAGGGGCAATGAGTAGAAAAGAGATGTTTTCCCATGTTGAGCATCATGGTGCTTATCACCGAGGCGCTGTGGGGTGGCTGCTGTCTGAGTGTGAGGTGACACCGCCAAAAGATGTGCTAACCCTTTTCTTACGCGACACTTATCAGGCAGAGCAATAATAAATCCCAGAGGCGATTAAATACGTTATCAGTTGATAACGTATTCAGTATAAGAATGCTATGAATTGACCGATTAGGTTCTTAAAGCATCAATGGCGGCAGTTGGCATCGATATTACGGATTTGAGACTATTTTCAATACGTTCAACAATTGCCACCCGCGGGCCAGCAAGCCAGCCGTCACTGCTGTAAAAACGTGCCTCAGCATTCACTAATGCCTCTTGACTGTCAAAGGCACGCATCAGGTAATAAGCGTCTGGGTCGTGCAGCGATTGACCATAAGCGACGACGTCCATCCCCTCCCTGGCGTGCAAGGGAATGCTGATCTCTTGCATAATTCGGTGGAATTCCACACCACTACCCGGTTTCAATGTGTATTGCAGTATTTCCAGTATCCGAGAATCCATTTTGCATATCCTGTCATTAATATCCATTGAGATTTTATTTCCCGCCGCAGATACCTTCCTTACCGCTTAATCACTTTTTTCCGATGGCATTCGCTGGCATCCAATACCTTACCTTGCTGTGAAGATACTGTCAGCTTACTGATCGGATGCCCACTCTGATTATCAACTAAAATAGAGTGCTTTTCGCCAACAGCAAACAAGTGATCTTCGCCCCATTGGCGTAGGCTGACCACAATAGGGAATAATTGGCGGCCTTTATCCGTCAACACATATTCATGGTAAGCACTGCCATCAGAGGCCGGGACTATCATCAGAATGCCGTGTTCAACCAACTCACGCAGGCGACCCGCCAAGATATTTTTCGCCAAGCCAAGGTTATTCCGAAATTCGCCAAAACGGCTGATCCCATCAAAAGCATCACGAATTATCATGAGTGACCAGCGATCCCCCAAGACCTCGAGCGTTCTGGCAACCGGGCATTCTTCTGCCCCTATCTGGCCTTCACTCGTTTTAGTCATTCTTTTACTCCGATCATTTGCTGGATAAACTGGTTGCATATTAAAACCACCTTGGTTAAAAATCAATTACGTGGTTTCAAATAAAAACCAGAAAGGTATCAGGTATTTTTATGTCCATCAGAAAAGAATCAGCAAAGAGTCGCACTCGGCGATTACCACAAACTGCTCTGGCACCACACCTCACATCAATAGTGGTGCCACTCTTGGCGATGGTATCCGCCATGGCGGTCGCCAATGTCTATTTTGCTCAGCCCCTACTCGATACGATGGCAACGGATGTTAACGTTAGTCCGTCGGCGATCGGTCTGGTGGCTGGTTATCGGTGTCGTGATATTAGATTTTGCCGTTCAGACGGTGCATGTAACTAATCAGACCATCATATTGGCGCTACACCCTGATGCCCAAAGCCGCCTGGTTGCTGGCTATATGTTGTTCTATTCCATCGGTAGCGCCCTCGGAGCTATCAGTGCAACGATCGTATATGCGAATGCGGGATGGTCAGGTGTTTGTATTCTTGGGGGGATGATAAGTGCCACTGCAATGCTATTTGCACATCTGGCGTACAGGAAATATTCCACAGTATAATTAGTTGAATATCATTAATTTTATTTATACATCTATTGTTCGACCTATACTCATGATAGTTATCGATAACCTAGTTCAGACTATACAGGAGTCATCGTCATGCTGAATATAGATCGGAAATACCTTATGAGCCTTGATGAAAGTACCTTAAAAAAACAACGGATTATCATGCGGGTCATCGCAATCCTGCTATTACTGGGCGGGATCTTTTGCCTTATTAACCCACTGGCCTCCAGCGTTGTTCTCAGCAAAATTATTGGTGTCCTACTGCTACTCAGTGGGATTGCAATGATCGTGGGTATGGTAACCAACCGTTCCCATAATCTTTGGCCAATGGTGACCGGTATTTTACTCGGCATCGCATATATTGTGATGGGTTATGTATTTATTACCAATCCAGCAATAGGGATGATAAGTCTGGCTGTGGTGCTGGCGGTGCTGTTTGCCTTTGGTGGGGTGATGCGGTTGATAACCGGTGTTAGAACATGGGGAATGCCGGGGGCATGGCTACAAATCTTGCTCGGCGTCTTGGATCTGATTATTACCTATCTATTGGTGAGTGCTGGCCCACTGATGTCGATCACCATGGTTACGACTCTGGTCGGGATTGAGATGCTATTTAGTTCATTTAGCTGCTTTATGGTCGCTGGTTTATATAAACAGAATTAATAACACATTATTCGCAGCGGTATCCTGAATTGCGATACCGCTGTCCTGGAAATATTCTCATGTTCGCTACTGATTATCACTACTCAGTTTGTGAACTGCCACTGTGAAATAACAATAACCGATTAATTCACTCACCCTAGGTAGGCTGCGTGAAACTAACTGATCTTTTAATTGCTCTATGCATTACCGCAATTTTGGGGGCTAATTTTTCGGTAATAAAACTTGGCCTGATTGCCGCAGACCCGCTTATTTTAGCCGGGATTCGCTTTACACTCGGCGCCCTGCCCGCAGTCCTTTTATCAAAAAACCTGACACTTCATGGCGATACATAATAGGTTACGGCCTACTGTTTGGTATCGGTTTATGGGGTATCGTCAATCTGGGTATTAAAGCGGGTGTCTCAGCAGGAATCGCTTCGTTAGTGCTGCAATTCGGCGCGTTCTTCACCATGATCCTTGGCGCGTTGCTGTTGCGCGAAAAGCTCTCAAGATATCAATGTATCGGGATTGGCATCGCGCTCAGTATTATTTTCATCAGTGATGGTTCTGTCACGCCTACTGGCCTGATATTGGTATTGTGTGGTGCAGTGGTATGGGGGCTGATTATCGGTCTCTACGGTAGGCGGCTTATCGGCTTGCTACAGAGGAAATTCTCAATGGTTCCCTAGTTTTGCTGCCACCCAGTAAAATGGCCTGACTGAAGGTGCTATAGTCAGCTTTTATACTCCGACGAGAGCTATTATGTCCCGCAGCCAGCGTCTGCTTGACCTGATTCAAGTGCTACGCCGCCATCGCTATCCCGTAACAGGGGCTGCGCTGGCGGAGGAACTGGCTATCAGTGTGCGAACACTTTATCGCGATATTGCCACCCTACAACAGCAAGGCGCTGATATTGCAGGCGAACCCGGTCTGGGCTATGTGCTGCGCCCGGGTTTTATGCTGCCGCCCTTGATGTTCTCCGAAGAAGAGATAGAAGCGCTGGTATTAGGATCACGCTGGGTCAGCCATCGTGGAGATGCCCATCTGAGTGCCGCTGCCCGTAATGCTTTGGCGAAAATCGCGGCGGTTTTACCTGCAGATTTACGTGACGAATTAGATGCCTCGACACTGCTCATCGGCCCTGTCGGCCATATGCCTGACTGTGAACTGGCGCTACCGGTCTTGCGCCGCGCAATCCGTGCCGAGCGCAAAGTGGATATTACCTATCAAGACCTGAAAGGGGCTAACTCATGTCGCCGCATCTGGCCTTTTGCTATCGGTTTTTTTGAACAGGTGCGCGTGGTGGTTGCCTGGTGTGAACTGCGCCAAACCATCCGTAACTTTCGCGCGGATCGAATAAGCGCAATTTCTCTTACGGATCAACGCTATCCTCAGCGCCGACAGCTATTGCTAAAACAGTGGCGGGAAGCGGAAGGCATCGATGATCAGTCGCTGCTGTCGACACCACCAAAACCGTAGTTTTTTATTGTCGCTACAAATCAATAATCACTACTGACAGAAACTGTCAGTATGCCCCGCTAGGATAGAACCCAGTTAAGCGACATTCGGTTAACAAAAAAACTATCCATTTGATTAGATACCTAAAGTATTTGGAATTTCAGGTAGACGGTCGAGCACCAACTTGAGCGCTACAATTTCAAGTACCAAAGGGATAAGGGGAAAACCATGGCAGATCCGAATTTCATTATTCTTTATGTTGATAGCCCGGCCACCAGCGCTACGTTTTATGGTGACTTGCTGGCAAAGGCACCGGTAGAACTTCACCCAACCTTTGCCATGTTTGCACTGGATTCAGGGGTGATGCTGGGCTTATGGTCAAAACATACGGTTGAACCGGCGGCGACAGCCACGGGTGGCGGTGGTGAAGTGGCTTTTGCTCTGGCCGATAAAGCTGAGGTGCAATCGTTATATAATGACTGGCAACAGCGCGGCTTACCTATTTTGCAACAACCATTACAGATGGATTTCGGCTATACCTTTGTGGCTTTAGATCCTGATGGTCACCGCTTGCGGGTCTTTGGTGGCTGATTAATAGCCGAGTTATAAATAGCCATCGCGAGAAACGAAGGGAATATACTTTATAGGTATAATTCCTTCGTTTAATACTTCATGTTACTGCCCCTTCCCTGATGTCATATTCATGACGGCTATCACAATCAGCACACTGCGATTTCCCAAGTTGCACAGCACCGTCTAAATTTGAATAAAAAATCTCATCCGACCACTTGCTGCATTCGGCCAGAGCGGCAGAGACATAACAATAACGGTTTGGTGATATTGCGCAGCTTTACGTTGCTGCAATATAGCCAGAGTGCACCCGATGGAGACTGCAATGTTAGCTTACCCTCACCTGCTCGCGCCCCTTGATCTTGGCTTTACTACCCTGAAAAATCGCGTATTAATGGGTTCGATGCATACCGGGCTAGAGGAATTACCCGATGGACCTCAACGTTTGGCCGCATTCTATGCTGAACGGGCCGCCGGTGGTGTCGCCCTGATTGTCACCGGGGGTATCGCTCCCAATAAGCAAGGCGTGGTGTATCAGGGGGCCTCAGTATTAAATGATGCGGCGCAAGTCCCCCATCATCAAATCGTGACGGATGCAGTACATCAGGCGGGCGGTAAGATCGCGCTGCAAATCCTACATGCCGGCCGTTACAGCTATCAGAAACACCCCGTGGCTCCCTCCGCATTGCAAGCGCCGATTAACCCCTATACCCCACAGGCATTGAGTAGTGATGAAGTACGGCAAACTATTGCCGACTTTGCCAACTGTGCACAGCTTGCCAAACAAGCGGGTTACGATGGTGTCGAGGTGATGGGATCTGAGGGCTATTTGATTAACCAGTTCCTCGCCGCCAGAACTAATCAGCGCGATGATGACTGGGGCGGGGACTTTACCCGCAGAATGCGCTTTGCCGTAGAAATTGTGCGGGCAGTCCGTGAGGCGACTGGAACTGATTTTATACTGATTTACCGCCTTTCGATGCTTGACCTGGTGGAAGAAGGTTCCAGTTGGCAAGAGATTGAACAATTGGCGCAGGCGGTTGAACAGGCCGGTGCCACCCTGATTAATACTGGCATTGGTTGGCATGAAGCACGTATTCCCACTATCGCTACCATGGTGCCACGGGCCGGATTCAGTTGGGTGACGCGCAAATTGATGGGGGCGGTGGCTATTCCGCTGATCACCACTAACCGCATTAATGACCCTGCGGTTGCTGAGCAGGTACTGGTTGATGGTTGCGCGGATATGGTGTCAATGGCGCGCCCGTTCCTCGCTGATGCGGCGTTTGTCCAAAAAGCAGCACAACATCGGGCCGACGAAATTAACACCTGTATCGGCTGCAATCAGGCCTGTCTGGACCAGATTTTCGAAGGCAAACTCACTTCATGCTTAGTCAACCCTCGCGCGTGCCGTGAAAGCGAAATGCCCATACTCCCCACAGAAACACCAAAACGCTTAGCCGTCGTCGGTTCCGGGCCGGCCGGACTGGCTTTCGCCGTTACCGCCGCCAGTCGTGGTCATCAAGTGACGCTATTTGATGCGGCAACAGATATCGGTGGCCAATTCAACATTGCCAAGCAGATCCCAGGTAAGGAAGAATTTTATGAAACGCTGCGCTATTTCCACCGTCAGTTGGTGCTCCATGGTGTTATTCAGCAGCTAAATACCTCGGTACAGCCACAGCAGTTGGCTGATTTTGATGAAATTATCCTCGCCTGTGGTATCCAGCCACGCCTGCCAGCTATCAAGGGGATTGAGCATCCGAAAGTCCTTACTTATCTGGATGTATTGCGCGATAAAAAA
Source organism: Yersinia sp. 1252 StPb PI (assembly GCF_048593885.1). NCBI lineage: Bacteria > Pseudomonadati > Pseudomonadota > Gammaproteobacteria > Enterobacterales > Yersiniaceae > Yersinia > Yersinia sp. 1252 StPb PI. Next base: position 63,164 of record NZ_JAZGQE010000003.1, read on the forward strand.
CCGGTCGGTGAGCGCGTGGCCATTATTGGTGCGGGGGGAATTGGTTTTGATACCGCCGAATACCTCAGCCAATCCGGTGATTCCAGCAGTCTGGACAGCGCTGCATTCAGTCGTGAATGGGGCATCGATCAACATTTGGCATATCGTGGCGGATTATCCCCGGCGGGGGCCAAAGTGCATCCGTCACCAAGGCAGATTTTCTTGTTACAACGGAAAACCAGTAAAGTGGGTGAAGGCTTGGGTAAAACCACCGGTTGGATCCACCGTACCAGTCTGGCGATGCGTGGGGTGAAAATGCTTAACAGTGTGAGTTACGACAGCATTGATGATGAAGGTTTGCATATCACCCGTGCAGAACAGGCGAGCTGTTTACCCGTCGATACCATCATTATCTGTGCGGGCCAGGAACCGCGTAGGGAATTACATCAACCCTTACTGGATATGGGGAAAACCGTGCATTTGATTGGTGGCGCGGATATCGCCGCTGAGCTGGATGCACGCCGGGCAATTGATCAAGGGACGCGTCTGGCGCTGGCTATATAAGCAATAATAAGCAAAACAGGGGGTGGCATGCCCCCCTGCGGCTTCAAGCAGGGAATACCCAAAGTAATTGGAGTCGCAGGTAGGCAGCAAGTGAACAACAAATTGGTCGGGAACCGATTTGAACAGCAGTTATGCTAGCCCGCAGGGTGAGCCTCAAGGATGAGGCTCATTAATCCCGATGAGCTTACATAAGTAAGTGATTCGGGTCAGTGAACATAGCTAACACCCCTGCGGCTTCAAGCAGGGAATACCCAAAGTAATTGGAGTCGCAGGTAGGCAGCAAGTGAACAAATCCCGATGAGCTTACATAAGTAAGTGATTCGGGTGAGTGAACATAGCTAACACCCCTGCGGCTTCAAGTACGAAGGGTATTTAGAAATCGCTATACGACATATCAAGACTACCGCTACCCCCCCCCTCGGAACGGGATGATGCCGTTTTCACTGCTTTCAGCACCATAAATTTCTGGTTTGAATCCAATGTTTCGCAGTTACCGAACAAACGTTTAAGTTTGTGGAAATAGTCCAGATGGCGATTACCCACAATCATCAGTTCCCCCCCCACCTTCAGACAACGTTTAGCATCACAGAACATCTGCCAGGCCACATGGTCACTGACCGCATGCTGTTGGTGGAACGGAGGGTTACATAGCACCAGTTGCAGGCTCTCACGCTCAACACCGGCCAAACCATGGCTTACCATGAATTCACAGCGTGGTAAGTCTTGTGGGCGGTTATAGGTGATATTCAGCTCACTGGATGCAACGGCCATATAGGACTCATCGACAAACAGCATTTCTGCCAATGGATTTTGTTCCAATGCAATTAAACCGACGACACCATTACCACAACCCAGATCCGCGATTTTGCCCGCCACATCATACGGCAGAATCTCCATAAAGAAGCGCGCACCGATATCCAAATTATTGCGAGAGAAAACGTTAGCATGGTTATGGATGACATATTCGGTATTCGCCAGCGGCCAATCGGTAGTTTCCGGCGCATCTGCCAGTGGCATATCTGCCACTTCGCAGTGAATCAGGCGGGATTTCTTCCACGCCAGTGTGGTTTTGGTCGGACCAAGAATTTTTTCGAACAATTGCAAAGTTGAATTATGCACATCGCGGGATTTCGCCCCGGCAATAATCACCGTATCTGGGGCTACGACCAGGCGCAATGCGCGTAATTGCTGCTCCAACAGCGCCAAAGCTTTAGGGATCTTAATCACCACCAGCTTAGGAGCGGCGGGTAGCGCATCAATACTGCTTAATAGGGTAACGGCATTTTCATCTAACTGATTTAACTGCACGTTATGCGTCGTCGCCAACTGGCTCATATAAGAGTCACTGACACTGAATGGACGATAAGCATGTAAAGCACAGGCCAGCGTTCCAAACTGATCATTAAATACCAGCACCGGGCGGCCATCAATTTGGCTTAAGTCAATGTTTTGTAGCAGATATTCATCTGCTGCTTCCCACGCCTGTAGGGTATTGGAATTTTCTTGTGGTGGAAAACGCTCAAGCTCAAGGCTTTGCGTTCCCAGTAAGAGTTGGCTCATCACCGCTCCTGAATAATAAATTTGGGCTGTTTATCCCCTAAAACGGGCGATCAGTAAAATGTTTTTTTGCTTAAATGACGTTTTATCGAGACTAAGGCTAGCAAAGCCAGAAAATCCCCTAGGGTATAACAGAGACATCAGCATAACGAACGGCTTAAGATAGCGTAATGAAACACCGCTCCCACCGCGTCAAACCCTTATTAAATATTATTTTCATGTTAAGTCATTACCAATGCACTCAATTCCTCTTCACTCAACATAAAATACCAGCGCCCCTATAAAGCCACAGATTTAATT
>NZ_JAZGQE010000400.1:0-1060 GCF_048593885.1 Yersinia sp. 1252 StPb PI
AAGGGACGTCTTTAAAAAAACGATAATAAGTTCTATTTAATTCCTCGCGGCTATTCGTTTTTCTAGCCAGAACAGAAAACTGTGAATCAAATTTTTCTTTCTGACTGTCTAATTTATTTTCACTTGCCCAAAAATGGAAGAAATCAAACATGCTTTTTATATTTATTAGCGTATCATCCACATCATAAAACGCAGTCCGGCACATATTTATTCTCCATCCTCATAGCGCATTCTTCGACTTTTTTCCTTAAAATCAGGGTCATTTCCTGCAATACCGGCATCCCCCCACCGAGCAGGTGAGACCTCTTCAATATAAACTGTAATTTTATCTAATGGGCAACCTAGCTGGGTATGAACTACTCGTGTGATGTCTGCAATAAGTAAACTAGCCGATTTTTCATTAGCAAATGGCCAAGCCGTTATCTTAATAATTGGCATAATTATCTACCTAGTGTCGTAATATTGTGAAAGTCTGACTGTTTTAACTTCAGATGAGCATGAATGTCGCCGCCTAATCCATATAGCCCTATTGCTCCGCCATAGCTTTGCTGTGAACTCATAAAAAGCACGACTACATTGATAATACGATTAGCCTCTTTATTTACTTTCGCTGGAAATGGATTATCTAAAATAGCCCAATAAGATGCACATCCATGTGCATCAGTAATAAATACATTTGGAATACCAAGGGGTCCAGGTCTGGTTAGCATATCTGGATTTAAATCATCTTCTCTAAGGCTCATTACTGTATATAAACTATTAGGAATAAGATGACTAAAATCGAAATCAAACCGTACCGACCTACTGTCATCCAAAACAGTAACAGTTAGTTTCCCTTCCGCTTTTACCCAGTCCGCTAAAGTTATTTTGTCTATTTTCCTTCGTCCATCACTTTCACGATAATCAGAAATATATGCCTGATTAAGAGAGAAGCTATCTCGAACCACTCCGTTAGCCTTCGGGCATTGTTCCGGTGCAAATACCATTGGGTAATTATTTAAAGGCAACGGTAACGGCAACGTAAAAAGCTCTATATCACTTAATTCATCTATTGAGGCAC
>NZ_JAZGQE010000401.1:0-1051 GCF_048593885.1 Yersinia sp. 1252 StPb PI
TAATTGATTAATATTAAACTTGGTAATTTCATTTTCTACTTCATATTTACCATTATTTACCCAATTGTCATCATCATTTTTATAACAAGAGTTAATATAATTGATGGTTATTTCTTTGTTATCTGCTGATTTTCTAACCTCACTCGATGCCCATGAGAGATGCAATCTATTTCTTTGCCAAAAAACGGTAATATGATCTTTCTGTGAACCATCGATATTACTATTAACTGCCTTCCATTCTGACCAAATGAATTGATTTTTATTTACAGTGCTATCTTCTGCACAACTGCGCCAAAAATACTGATAGGGTTTTTCTTTAGTGCGTCCAATAAAGAAGTGGGTATCTTTTTTAGGTGTGACCAGGTGGCTGATGGTATCCAATCGTGCTAGTTTTTCATAGCTAATCAGATATTTTTGCATCGCTTTCGTCACTGAATTCTCAGTCAATTTAGCCTGGTTAATACTTTGTTCGAACTCGGTAAACAGTTCTGTTTTATTATAACGTAAGGTCGGATCAATATAATCGGCAGCATAGTATTTCAGCTTTTCTTTACCCGCCCAACGAGAGTAACGTTTATTATAAACACTCCAGTTATGCAGGAAGTTATCCGTGCTGAAATGCCTAGCAACTTTATCGGCGGCCGCGTCAGGTTCGGCCCCGTCAATACAGCGTTCAATATAGAGTTGCAGGCTGCTGATAGCTTCGGCAACTTTTGAGGTTTTTACCTCGCTGCCAATTTTGGTATCCAGCAGCAGGTGTTGATACAATTCGTCAGCAGTTTTAATTTCTTTGCCAAATGTTTTTTTGGCCAGAGCATAGTTCACCAATGCGTCACGGCGTGATTCACTGATTTTTTTCAATACGATAGCATTAGACATAATGTTATATCCTATAAGGTTTGTAGATTTAAATTAGGTATTAAAAACCAGAAGATAAACTTTTGGCTATATTTTCAATGACTGTTTTTGATTCCTTTGGATTATTCTCTAATGCTATATATTTTAAATTCAATAAATCTTGGTTGGTTACTTTAAGTTGATTGGCCATATT
>NZ_JAZGQE010000402.1:0-1030 GCF_048593885.1 Yersinia sp. 1252 StPb PI
TTATCTCGTAAAGATGATCCTAAATTCCATTATAATTAAGTAGGTACAATTTGTTCGGCTTTTATAACAGCCTTATTATACCGAATCATCTCCATCATGTTATATCACCTTTAAAACTCAGCATCGGTAGAAAGAATTGGATAAATAGATCCTATTGTTAAATTACAGGCTGCAAAGTAATGGCAGCCTGTTGTTAGTATTATCTCGATAGACCTAGTCTAGGCTATCGTTTGGACGAATCCGTTGGCACTGATATTGTCGGGTGTTTGATCCAACCTGACGATGTACCATCATCTTTAGGTAAACTACCAACAAAACTACCATCCTGTTTCGAGCCTGGGTAACTTGGGCTCATATGATTTGGATTGCTTTCTGCAGGCGGCTTACCCGAAGAAACTGGCGCTTTAGACGGCGGTGTAGACTGCCGAATCTCGGATGGCTTAGGGTATGATACTGGCTCATCTCCTGTGGCAGTTTTTTTGATCCATCGAGAAGAGTTTTTATCATCTTTTGGTAAATGACCTTTGAAATCACCACCTAGTTTAGAACCTGGATAACTAGGGCTCATATGATTTGGCTTCTCCTCACCTTTCACTGGTTTTGATGGTCGATTCTTTGGTGGTGTCGGTTTGTCAGTTTCCACCGGAGCGGGTTTCGGTGGTGTCGGTTTGTCAGTTTCCACCGGAGTCGGTTTCGGTGGTGTCGGTTTGTCCGTTTCCACCGGAGTCGGTTTCGGTGGTGTCGGTTTGTCCGTTTCCACCGGAGTGGGCTTCGGTGGTGTTGGTTTGTCCGTTTCCACCGGAGTCGGTTTCGGTGGTGTCGGTTTGTCCGTTTCCACCGGAGTCGGTTTCGGTGGTGTCGGTTTGTCAGTTTCTACCGGAGTCGGTTTCGGTGGTGTCGGTTTGTCAGTTTCTACCGGAGTCGGTTTCGGTGGTGTCGGTTTGTCAGTTTCCACCGGAGTCGGTTTCGGTGGTGTCGGTTTGTCAGTTTCTACCGGAGTCGGTTTCGGTGGTGTCGGTTTGTCAGTTTC
>NZ_JAZGQE010000403.1:0-1029 GCF_048593885.1 Yersinia sp. 1252 StPb PI
ATATAATTTTTCACTATCAGGCATGTTTCTGTTAAATATCTCAGATAATTTAAAACTGATATGAGTATGAAAATCTACAGCCAAGTCATTATTCAGTTGGCTTAATTTTTCATTATACGTTTCAGGATTATTGATCACTAGATTGTGAAGTATTTCCGCTGAGTTATTTTGCATAAGCATGGCATTTGATTTTGTATGCAAATATTTTACTTTATAGCCATCAGGAGTAAATTGGTTACGAACGACGATAGTAAGGTCATCACCCTCATTGCGGCTGCTGATGACTAAGTGATCACCATAACGATTGAACTTTAACTCTTCAAATTTATGATCCATCAAAGCGATAGTATCTTCTTCACCTGCATATTCTACTATCATATTTATACCGTCGTTAGCGGCGAAAACATAGAGGTCATTTCCCTCGCCACCGGCTAAATAGTCATTTCCCTTACCACCTTGAAGGCGATCGTTCCCCTTGCCACCATAGAGTTGATCATCTCCGAGCGCGCGGCGGGATTGCGCTCTTTGTTCTGACTCAAGTTGGCTAACATCATGGTAATTTAAATCACCATTTAAACTGTCATTACCTTCTCCACCCACCAGGATATCGCTGCCGGCACCGCCATATAAGCCGTCATCACCGTTACCTCCAATTAATGTATCATGACCCTCCCAGCCAAACAGCGCGTCATTACCCTCTTTACCCTCTATGTAATCATTACCATCGGCACCAGCAAGGTTATCATTTTTTTTACCACCGATAATGGTTTTATCACCGCCGCCAGGCTCGGTGATAACGCCATTTCTTAGTCTGTGTTTACCCGTGAAATATTTGTCCGACTTTTTAAGTATCACGGTTTCAGCCTGTTTCCCTGAGTATCCTATGGTTAACAGTTCATCGGCAGGATATTCAACAAGATCTTCTCTATGAATATAGAGGTACTTACGTGAATCATAAAAGTTATGAGGTTGTTTGGCATTGGATAGGAATAGTTCTTTTCTCTGTTTGTCATTAGTATAGAAAATATT
>NZ_JAZGQE010000404.1:0-1027 GCF_048593885.1 Yersinia sp. 1252 StPb PI
TGAAAACTTATTATATTCAATAGAAATAAGTGGCAAAGGCAATGGGACAGGAATGTAATAATATTCATGACGTGCGGTAATGCTGGCGGTAAAACCTACGCCAAAACGCCAGCCGTCCATCGCTCCCGGTATCCACATTTTTTGATAGCCATAACCTATAATGGGTTCAATTTGGTTGTGCGAATCCATAAATGCCATCGCATACACAGAGTGCCAGTTGTTATCCTCATCATAGCGATATTTGCCATAGCCGATACCCCATGGCCGCTCATTGTATGACTCTATCTTGTCATCATCGTAGGTCCAGCGGTTGTGCCAGGTATTCAGCGGGATATACAGCTCCTGGTTTGGTGAATCCCAGGTAAGCGAGATGTTGCTCGTCAGGCGTTGCCACAGACTCCCATTGCTGGTTTGCGGGTTATGTTGCCCTATAGATGTCGGTGTTGGCTGATAGTTTTCCTCCGCCAATACAGTAGCGGCCTGACCCCACCATAAGCTACTGAGAATACAGGTGTTGATAATATATTTACAATTCATAACATGGCTCTCTGATGCCCATAAGGCGAAATAAGATATCTGTGCATCAGATAATCTTTGTACTTATCAAAATAAGGGTGATTAATAGATTATTTATAATTGCGTGGAGCTTATAATCTCGAACCTAAACCACACTATAACGATAAAGTAATTTAGAGTTTTCAACTGTACATCAGTGCTATTAAATTCTGTTTCAGAAAAGTAAAGAATATATCAAGAGGGATTTCTCACACTAAATGTAGGTGGATTAGGCTGCATTTCACCCTGGTGAATTAACTAATAATGCGTGCTTTAGGCGATATTCATGCAGATTAAATAAAGTGCTATCGCACCTTGTTGGTGCGATGCAGCTAATTTTTCTCGTGTATTGCACCTATATAGCACAATACCAGTCCATATGGAGAGTCAATCTTTTAGTATTAAATTTGGCATTTTAGTTTATATTTTTATATAACAAGTGGCTCTCCTTACTGTTGGGGGTAGGTTGTGC
>NZ_JAZGQE010000405.1:0-1016 GCF_048593885.1 Yersinia sp. 1252 StPb PI
GCAACGATTGAGGCAATAATAGCTAACTTTTTCATTTATATTTCCAATTAATAATAGATGTATGAGTTAAATAACTCGGTACTGTTGTGTGTTAATTCGATTGTGGTTATTCCACAAGAATCCATTAGATATCTATTTATCGCTGCTGGGCAATAAGACCAGTTGATGAGTTCTTTTAACAATCCAATAAATGTCGAAACTCAATGTGTGTGCTTGGTAGCGAAAACGATACTTTAAATATCTTTTAATAGTAGGAGTAAAGCGGGTTTCTAATATTCACAATGTCCGTACTGTATATAAAGCATTTTAGAAACTTGAAATGTCCTTATCGCTGTACTCTCTTGCTATGGATTGAAGTATACGCGATCGATTCATCTAGTAAACACCGATATCACAGATCAATGGTCTGCAAGCAATATTGGTTTGTAGTGTATTATGCTAAATACTATCTTTGCCGAAGATTTTTAGATCGTCTACATATAAAAAAGTAACCGTTAATGTGGATTAAGATCATTTTAGCAGCTTATTATGTTTTTAATTTAAAGAATTAAATAATCCATTTCCATATGGAAATGAAAATAATCTTATTAATTCGGTAATTAAGCCTACGAATTAAAAATAAAATTCCTACACCATTGTATGAATTCGATTGTTTATTGGTCTTTTTTAGTTTAATAACCCCGCAGCCATCTCACTTACTTCTCAGTAAATAAAATCTAACATGCTGTTTTTTAATTAATAAGTTTAAATCAAAGGGTGAAAACAACTATTAAGGGACATTTTAAAGTAAAGCTCCGATAGGAAACCACGCTGAATCGCTAAATGCACTCTCTTCACAGTACTTATTACACTTAAAAATACAGCATTAATAAAATAAAAATCCACAAAATCAAAAATTCAAGAAATTAAAAGCTAGGTAAACTAACCTTGATTTTTAGAATAAATGGCATGCAGATGATAATCATTATCATTCATGGCGAAAGGCCTGGTAATATAGATAATGACGGGGGAATGGC
>NZ_JAZGQE010000406.1:0-1006 GCF_048593885.1 Yersinia sp. 1252 StPb PI
CGAAGAAAATTGCTGAACATCAAGAAAATCCAGAATATATATCTAAAGTTTTTTTTGAAACACTTTATTCCAAATCAATATTATGCGCCATTTCTATTCTTATAATTATTTTACTTACGATTACAAGTACGCATGCTGTTATCCAAAGTGAGTTGATTTATACTGTATTAATGTTAATTGGTACCACGTTAATGCCAGCGTGGTTTTTCCAAGGCATAGAAAAACTATCTGTTGTGACAAATTTAATGATAGTGGCAAAGCTATCAATGCTACCTTTATTTTTTATTTTTGTTCACAGTGATGCGGATATAAAATATGCAGTAATAATTCAATCGTCAATGAATTTATTGGCTGGTATCATAGCAATAATATATATATATCGGAAAAAACTTGTAAGAGTAGTTAACTTCTCTAGTCTAAAGATAGCGCATACATTAAAAGATTCTTTCCCGATATTTTTTGCAACATTATCTATTAGTCTTTATACCATGAGTACAACAATTATAATTGGTATATTCAGTAATGTTTATGAAGTCAGTATATTTACGGCAGCTGATAGAGTTAAAGGGGCTATTTTAGGTATATTTTTAGTTCTAGGAAATGCATTTTACCCCAGAATAAATTCGTTATTGGTTAATAAAAAAGAAGAGGCCTACTCTTTAATCAGAAAGATTTTCTATTGGCAGGGTGGCTTGTGCATTGCTATAACAATATGTGTCATAGTTTTCTCTAAATTGATTACTAAAATAATGTTTGGCTCTGAATATTCGGAGGTATCAACACTTTTAATTTTATTTTCTCCTGTTTATATTCTGGTTATACAATCGACTGTACTAGCTAACTACATTTTATTACCTCATGGGTATAAGAAATCCTATACGATTTTACCAATGATTTCGGCAGTAATTCATATCCCTCTTTGTGCATATCTTGCCTCTAAATATGGAGCTTGGGGCGGTATTATTTCAATTATTACTATTGAGGCTTTATCATTTATATGTTTGAT
>NZ_JAZGQE010000407.1:0-999 GCF_048593885.1 Yersinia sp. 1252 StPb PI
TCAGGCTAAAAGAACACTAAGAATAGCTCTTATATATTTAGTTAAAGGAATCCCTGGCCTAATTTCTGAAGGAAATAATAAGTATGATTTTGATAAAATAGAACTTCAGATACAATTTAAAAAGAGTTCTAGCAATGATTAATTTGATTGTTCCAATGGCTGGAAGGGGGAGTCGATTCAGTAAAAAAGGATATACTCTTCCCAAACCGCTTGTTGAATTGAAAAACAAACCATTCTTTTGGTGGGCAATAGAGTCGGTTAAGCGAAGTATAGAGATCAAGCAACTGGTTTGCGTTGTACTGAAGGAACATGTAGTTCAGCATAATATTATTAACCGGGTTAGATTTTACTACCCTGAAGTTGAGTTTGTCATTTTAGACAGTGTTACCGATGGAGCTCTTGATACTGCACTCTGTGGATTGGACATTATTAATAACTCACTACCAGTTCTTGTAAATGATTGCGATCAGGCTTTTGAAATCAATGGGTTGAATAAGTATATTAATAATCTGCTACCGAACGGTGAGATCAGTGCATACCTCTGTCACTTTAATTCTGATTCACCATCATATTCTTATGCACTATATGACAAAGGATACCTTATTCAAACCGCGGAGAAACGGGTTATAAGTAACTTTGCCATATCAGGTGCATATGTATTCGCCAATAAAAATATTATCATTCAAAATTATGATAAATATAAGTTAGAGTGTTATTATGACGAACTATTCATTAGCGGGATCTACAATGTTCTGATAGAACAAGGTAAAAAAGTGAAAGGAATTCAACTTAATAGTCATTTGTCATTTGGCACTCCTGACGAATTAGAAAAAGTTGAAAAAGACTTCCCTTATTACTCATGGTTATAATGTAGGATGCTAATTATGGCGTTTATTTATTTTTTTCTGGCTGTTAGTTTTCTTATTTTAGGACATTCGGTTAGGGTCAAGCGTTGGAATAATATTCTTCCTGGCAATGACAATACATTGAGAGGAATCC
>NZ_JAZGQE010000408.1:0-986 GCF_048593885.1 Yersinia sp. 1252 StPb PI
AATGTGGCGAAGAATGATGCCAGCACGGCATTTGATTTCGGCTCTTCAGTGGGCGGCGCATTCAGCGGCATTGTGAACCTGACGAACTCGACCTTTGCGTTAAACGCGGGCAACACTGCCGCGCTGGCAAATGCCACACTGCAACTCTCAGCCAATAACGTGACCACCGTCGGTACGGATGATCGCACGTTGCACGGCTTGGATCTGAGTGGCGGCACCCTGATTTTTGACGGGGCAGCGCCGCAGTCACAGGCCAGCGGTGTGGTGACGGTCACTGATCTGGCGCTGAACAGCGGCACCATCAGCGTGACGGGCACTGACAGTTGGACTAACCAGAATCCGGTGCTGGCACCGAATCTGTCGATCCTCGATCAGGATCGGGGCGATATTATGCTGGAGCTGATTAATGCCGGTACGGTGAGTGGGGCGGCCAGCGGTCTTAATCTGATGATCAACGGCACGACGGTCACCGACACCGCGCAAGGCGTGGTCTCTGCCATCTTGCAGGGCGGGACGACGGTAGCTAATGCCACCCATAATTACGGTCTGACCAGCAGCGACGGCAGCGGTGGTAATGGTTTGTATGTCAATTACAGCCTGAGCGCGCTGGAACTGTTAACGGACGGTGCCGATGCCTTGTTGCTGGCAACAGACAGCAGCGCGACCTCGAATAAAGAGCTGAATGCACTGGTATCAGGGGTGGGCGGTTTGCAGGTGGATGCCACCAATGGGGCGCTGACGCTGGCCAACGGCAGTAACAGCTATCAGGGCACGACCACGGTCAATGCCGGTGAGCTGATCCTGGGGGCTAACGGTGCCTTTGGTCAGACGTCATTACTGGATATCGCCAGCGGTGCCAGCGCCAACATCAACGGTCATACTCAAACCGTGGGCGCACTGACCAATGCTGGTACGGTAACGCTGGGCACGGGCGGGGTGCTGAACAGCGGCGTGCTGTCCAACAGCAGTATCCTTGATATCACTGG
>NZ_JAZGQE010000409.1:0-981 GCF_048593885.1 Yersinia sp. 1252 StPb PI
GGTTTTATCATGATTTCTGCCAGTTCTCTTAACTCAGAGCTCATAAATAAAATCGCCCAGGATTTTGCCCAAGCTACCGGATTGGCGGTGGTGGTGGTGAATATTCACGGTGAGGAAATCTCTGACCTGTTTAATTTCACCCCATTTTGTCAATTAATGCGTCAAGATCCGGTTAACCATCTGCGTTGTCGGATGAGTGATCGTTGTGGTGGCCTTGAAGCGTCCAAATCCAATGAGCCCTGCATCTACCGCTGCCATGCTGGATTAACTGATTTTTCTATTCCTTTGGTGATTGCCGGCCATCTGGTGGGTTTTGTGTTATGTGGGCAGGTCCGGCTGCATGCAGATGTTTACCTTATTGATATTCTGAATGTCGATAATAACTGGCAGCAGAATCCGGCGCTAATGGATGAGTTCCATAATGTGCCGATAATGGATTTTTCTCGGGTAATAGCCTCGGCTGATTTGCTGAAGCTGATTGTTGAGAACTGCCTGAAAAAACACCTCAATTTCGTTGTAATCAATGACAATATGGGGAGCAAAGAGCCGGGCAGGGTACGGCCGGTCCACCCGCATGACAGCAAAATGAAGAAAGCACTACGCTATATAGACACGCATTTGTCAGAAGAGCTGCGGTTGGAAGAAGTGGCTGGCAAGGTGTATCTCAGCCCTTACTATTTCAGTAAATTATTTAAAAAATATCAGGGGATCGGCTTCAATGCCTGGGTCAACCAACAACGCATGGCCAATGCCAGAGAGATGTTGCAGCACAGTGATTGGAGCATTGCCAGCATTGCCAAAAATCTTGGATTTTCCCAAACCAGCTATTTTTGCAAGGTGTTCCGCCAGACCTATAATGTGACACCGCAGGTATTTCGTTCACTTTCTTCTGAACGCAGTGAAATGGAATGACAGTTATTGATCTAATAACAATTAGTCATGCTCTATGCTCACGTTTATATATTTAAGAACTGTGATGGG
>NZ_JAZGQE010000040.1:0-30918 GCF_048593885.1 Yersinia sp. 1252 StPb PI
ATGATAGCATCTTGTAAAAAGTCTTCCCCCAACTTGTTATAAGCATAGCGGTACTGAATACCGGTGGTAAATTGCTTAACCGGTGTCCACCACAGTGAAATGGCACCATTCACACCGTTACGGCCGCCATTGCCTGCGGCATAGCGTTCTGCACGGTTGAATTCAAGCTCGTTCCAGTTGGTAATACTGAATTTTTCATCAAACGCGGTGAAGTCATAACCTGCAACCCAACCCACCACATAACCGTTATCACCTGAATAATAGGTTTGATCAACATAATGTAATGCCACGAAAGGCTTCATCCACACGCCCGCTAGCGTTGCGTTATAGCCGACACCGTACAGGGTGTTCACTTCGTGGAAGTTACTGTAATCATTACCTTCAGCACTCGGTAGTGAGTAAGTACCATAGACGTGACCGTACAGATTGAAACCGGTATCACCTAAATAGTAGCGGCCAGTAGTTTTAAAGGTATAGCGCTGATTATCACCGGGTTGTGCTGTTTTTGAATTAAATGGGTTTTCTAGATCAAAGAAACCATAGACCTCCCCCCAGCTATAACCTGCCCCCCCTTCTAACTCGATATAAGCGAAGTCATCTTTATGTGATGAACCCCCTGATTTATGCGTAGTGCTTCGGGTCCAGTCAAGATAGTTCATGCTGATATTACCAAAACCCCACTGGTATTCAGCTTGGGCAACTGGAGCCAAAGTGACTGTTGTCAGCGCGAGCGCACCGATAAGAATTTTACGCATAAATGCCTCTGTGTAGTTGAAAGATGTCAGGGGAAACAAAAGGACACAGTCCTTAACAAAAAGTGCGCTCATCATAGTCCCACAGCACGAAAGGATAAATAGTTGAAAGTGATGCGGATCTCATTTTGTGAATAACAATGTGCAACTGTTACTTAAATATGTGACTCATATCAATAAGTGAGCAGGGAAGGATTCAGGTGGCTTATTTTAATGGCATAAAAAAGGCCGGTATAAGTACCGGCCTTTGTCATCTAATGCAGTTTATTAGGCTAATTTTTCGCGCCTGAGTGCCAGATAATCTAATACTCCACCCAGAAGCATCCCGACGACGCTGAGCTGAATACCGCGTAACAACAACATATCAGCTACGTGTGGGGCGGCGGTCCAATCCAATGCGTTACTTATCAGTAAAATTAGCCATATAGCTAACAATATGCAGCCAACCGTCAACAAGCGTAGCGCCCAGCGATAAGCGGTTTTAAAAGCAGTTCGAGGCATAAATTCATCAGTTTTCTGGGTGTGCTCCAGCGTTTGGCGACAAATATACAGTAGGAATAGGCCTGGAATGGCTGCCGCAATAGAGAATAGATAGAACAATGGCCAGCCATGTGTTTCAACAAACCATCCAGCAATTGGGCCAACATAAACGCGCCCAACGGCGGACAGCGCTGATAACAGGGCAAATTGTGTCGCGGAGAATGACTTGTTACACAGTGTCATCAGCAATGCGACAAAGGCCGCAGTTCCCATACCACCACACAGATTCTCCAGGAAGATGGCACTGCCCATGGAGAAGATATTCTTGTCAGTGATGGATAACAGCCAATAACCCACATTCGAGATAGCTTGTAAAATACCGAATATCATCAACGCGCGGAACAAGCTCAAGCGTTGCATTAACAGGCCGCCATACAGTGCGCCAATAATTGTTGCAATCAGTCCTAATGATTTATTCACCAACCCGACTTCACCGGCATCAAACCCAACACCACGGATCAGAAAAGTGGTACTCAAACTCGCGGCAAAGGCATCGCCCATTTTGTACAACACAATTAACAACAGAATCAGCCATGCATTGTTGCGGCCAAAGAAATCACGCAATGGGGCGACGATCGCCTGTTCCAACGTTTTTGGTGGCGCGATACGGATATCAGGTTCAGGAGCCAATAAGGTAGCAAACACCCCAATTAACATTAACCCGGCCATTAACCAGTAAGTGGATTGCCAGCCAAGATAGCGATCCGCTATCCATAGCGCCAGCCCGCCAGACACCAGCATTGCGAGACGATAACCCAGCACGGAAACTGCGGCACCAGTACCGCGCTCTTCTGCGGTGAGCAAGTCGGTTTTATAGGCATCAAAAACAATATCTTGCGATGCCGAACAGAAGGCGACCAACACGGCGATTGCCGCCAACCACCATAAATGCTTCGCAGGCTCCATAAAGCCCATGGCAATAATCGCGGCGATTAAAAACAGTTGGCTTATCACCAACCAACCGCGCCGACGGCCAAGAAACGAGGGAGTGTAGCGGTCCATCAAGGGGGACCAGAGGAACTTGAAGACGTAGGCCTGACCAACCAGAGAGAAGATACCAATGGTTTTCAGATCGACGTTCTCAACCGTCATCCATGCTTGCAGCGTACCACCGGTAAGGGCCAAAGGAAGGCCGGAAGCAAACCCCAACAACAGAAGAATAAGGGAGTTACGTTGGGTAAAAAGGTTTGAATAGCGATTGGGCATGTGAGACCTACATGCTCTGCCCCAAGGTCGGGGCAAAGCATTCTGTTAAGCAGTAATAATGATATTAAGCAAACAACCGATTAGCGGGCATTTTGTTTGATAAAGCCGCTGACGCTAGTATCTTGCGCCATATCTGCAATAACATCGCTCAACACAGTATTAACGGCATTGGTGATTTTTTCGTTAGTTGCAGTAAATGCGCCCTGAACGTTGTAGCTGGCACGGTAGTTTTTAACCTGTTTATTACCATTTTTTGCGGTCGCAGTAATGGAAATATCCGCTTTAGTGGTGATGTTGTAGCGCAGGTTACCTTCCTGTACATCGGCAAACAGTTGGTTTACTACAATCTGCAAATCAACTGGAGCATCGGTACCAATCATATAGCCACGAGCAGTCATCTGTTTTTCCAACACTTCCTGTAACAGGAAACGCAGGTCACGGGATGGGGTTAATACCACCAGTTGGCCTTCACGATTTACTTTAGCCAGTGCAGCATCTTGACGCTGGTCTGCACCATTAATGCTGATAGTAATCCCCATCAGAGTTGGATCTTGCGGTGGTAATACCACCTTCGGGGTGACATTCAGAGTGTTGTTACTGGCAGCACAACCCGCCAGTATAAAAACAGCCAACAGCGGGAAAAGAATTTTCTTTAGCATGTTCACTTTCTCAATAGTTATGGAATTCTTTAATAATCAGAGCGGGATAGCTGCCATGTTATTTTGCGAATGTGCAGTCGCGCCATCATAGCACTGAGATTGGCTGGTGGAAGATCCTGATGTAGAGAAATTCAGCAAAAAAAGTGATTTTTCGCCCTGTGACCTTTCATTTCGCTTAAAGACCTTACAAGTAACCTTTTCCCCTGACTATCAGATTAGCCTTATACCTTAAATGAGCAGAAGGGAGATATTCGGGATATTTTGTATCTGAAATGTTATAAAACAGCGAAAATCAACTAATATTGCAGTAGATAGTGGGTTTGCAATAGATAGATAGTGGGCAGCTTTCTGCCTCAGCGGTAAGGAGAACATGATGATTTTGATTCAGGAACAAATTGAAGAAAAACTAAAAGCGGCATTTGAACCGGATCATTTGGAGGTGATTAATGAAAGTTATCGCCACAATGTTCCAGCCGGTTCTGAAAGTCATTTTAAAATTGTGATCGTCAGCGATAAATTTCAAGATCAGCGCTTTCTCAGCCGCCATCGTGCGATTTATAGTGTGTTGGCTGATGAGCTGGCCGGCACTGTTCATGCATTGGCCTTACATACCTACACGCTGAAAGAGTGGGCGGGGTTACAAGACACGGTACCAACTTCTCCATCTTGTCGTGGCGCAGGTACATTGGCTTAGCAGGTACATTGGCTTAAGTGACAGTATTAATCCAAAACAGGCTGGATAACAGTAGTAATTCCGGCCTGATTTAGGGTATTAGTAGGTGAGAATTTAGCAAGCGGCCTCAGGGCCGTTTGTGTTTCTGTATAGGCGACACCTTTATTTCCTTAGTGCGCCACAGGAGTTTTAGCCGAAGGAACGATTCACGCGTGAATTTTACCGCGACAACATTCGCTTGCTTTCCTCGACTCATAACCTGTGCGCCGCTATAATGTCGCGTCTTATTTTTCCGGAATGGTTTCGGGACGCTTCTGACATCTGGGATACTCGGTTCTGTATAATGCGGCCGTCCCGGTTCTTAGAGGGTGTTTTCAGAGTTAGCATCATTCCTGAAAGGGTAATGGTGCTGCTTTGTTTGCAGCTTCTGGAGTTGACCGAGCACTGTGATTTTTTTGAGGTAACAAGATGCAAGTTTCTGTTGAAACCACTCAAGGCCTTGGCCGCCGTGTAACAATTACTGTTGCTGCTGACAGCATTGAGAAAGCAGTAAAAAGCGAATTAGTGAAAGCCGCTAAAAGTGTTCGTATCGACGGTTTCCGTAAAGGCCATGTGCCGATGAACATCGTTGAACAGCGTTACGGCGCATCTGTTCGCCAGGATGTTCTGGGTGACCTGATGCAACGTAATTTCGTTGATGCGATCATTAAAGAAAAAATCAACCCAGCTGGCGCACCAAACTATGTGCCTGGTGAATTCAAGCAGGGCGAAGATTTTACTTATTCCGTTGAGTTTGAAGTGTACCCAGAAGTTGAGCTGAAAGATCTGGAAAGCATTGAAGTAGAAAAGCCAGTTGTTGAAGTAAACGACGCTGACGTTGATACCATGCTGGAAACTCTGCGTAAGCAACAAGCTACCTGGAAAGAAACTGACGCTGCTGCGACTGCAGAAGATCGCGCAACTCTGGATTTCACCGGCTCTATCGACGGTGAAGAGTTTGAAGGTGGTAAAGCGTCTGATTTCGTACTGGCAATGGGCCAGGGTCGTATGATCCCAGGTTTCGAAGAAGGTGTTATCGGCCATAAAGCCGGTGAAGAATTCACCATCGACGTAAACTTCCCAGAAGATTACCACGCAGAAAACCTGAAAGGTAAATCAGCTAAATTTGACATCGTGTTGAAGAAAGTTGAAGTGCGTGAGCTGCCAGAACTGACTGAAGAATTCATCAAGCGTTTCGGTGTTGCTGATGGTTCAGTAGCAGGTCTGCGTGCTGAAGTGCGCAAAAACATGGAGCGTGAGCTGAAAGGCGCAGTGCGCAACCGTGTTAAAACTCAGGCAATTGACGGCCTGGTCAGCGCTAACGAAATTGACGTTCCAGCGGCACTGGTTGAAGGTGAAATCGACGTTCTGCGCCGTCAGGCTGCACAGCGTTTTGGTGGTAACGAGAAACAAGCTGCTGAACTGCCACGTGAATTGTTCGAAGAACAAGCTAAACGTCGCGTAGTTGTTGGTTTGTTGCTGGGCGAAGTTATCAGCCAGCACGAGCTGAAAGCGGATGAAGATCGCGTTAAAGCACTGATCGAAGAAATGGCATCTGCTTACGAAGATCCACAAGAAGTGATTGAGTTCTACAGCAAAAATAAAGAGCTGATGAACAATATGCGTAACGTTGCTCTGGAAGAACAAGCAGTAGAAACACTGCTGGCTAAAGCCAAAGTAACTGAAAAACCAACTACCTTCAGTGAACTGATGAATCAGACCACTGCTGCGTAATGTTTTTTAGCGCATCAAGCTGGATGTAATATATCGCCAAAAAATTGGCGTTGCAGGTAGGTTGCAATTGAACAAATACCGATGAGCTAAAGCAGTAAAGTGATTCGGGTGAGTGTCGGTAGCTGGCACTCTGCAACTCCTGATACAAAGGGTATATCCGGTTTTTTGACTGATTAAGCCCGTAGCCTTTGGCTACGGGCTTTTCTTTTTGTAACAATAATCACTCAATAGTATGATTAATCTGGCATGTTTCGCCCTAATCTGCGCTATATTTGAAAAGTGAAATGCAATACTTAACAGATGAACAATCAATAGAGCGTCAGGATTACGGCAAAGATAATGAGCGTCCGCTTGGTTAAAAAAAAGTGCTCAGGGGCTTGAAAAAGACGATTAATCCCCCAATTAACCTAACAGACGTTCATATAAGATGTTAATGAAACACTGGCTGATTACCACCGTCGAATGTGTCTGGGTAACCAGACGGCTTGCACGCGACCTTGATGCATGAACATAGTCATCATTACTTATCTCAAGTAGAATCGGTTATGAATGGCGCCAAAGTAAATTCTATTAGGAGACGGTAATGTCATACAGTGGCGAACGAGATCAATTTGCACCTAACATGGCTCTGGTGCCAATGGTGGTTGAGCAGACTTCACGTGGGGAGCGTTCTTACGATATCTTCTCCCGTCTGTTAAAAGAGCGCATTATTTTCCTGACCGGTCAGGTTGAAGACCATATGGCCAACCTGATTACGGCACAGATGCTGTTTCTGGAAGCAGAAAATCCAGAAAAAGATATCTTTTTGTATATCAATTCACCAGGCGGGGTGATCACTGCTGGGATGTCAATTTATGACACCATGCAATTCATTAAACCTGATGTCAGCACTATCTGTATGGGCCAGGCATGTTCAATGGGTGCGTTCCTGTTGACTGCGGGTGCTAAGGGTAAACGTTTCTGCTTGCCGAATTCACGGGTAATGATTCACCAACCGTTGGGCGGTTTCCAGGGGCAGGCGACAGATATTGAAATTCATGCCAGAGAGATTTTAAAAGTGAAATCGCGCATGAATGAACTGATGGCACTTCACACGGGAAAATCTCTTGAAGAAATAGAGAGAGACACTGAACGTGACCGTTTCTTGTCGGCTGAAGAGGCTGTAGGATACGGATTAGTTGATTCCGTGTTCACCCGTCGTGACTAACGACTTATTTCTGTGAGCCGATATACTATAGTGTATGTAAATAGAACAAATCGTGTAATCGAACAGTTGTATTGCACATTGTTCACTAACTACCCGATATATCGGCTGTCCGCTGAAGGTTAGCGTGGCGTCCAGCAATAGCGAGAATAGTCTCCCTGCCACCATAGTTTCGGGTGTGGCAGATACTGAAGAAGAGGTTTACTGATGACAGATAAGCGCAAAGACGGTTCTGGAAAGCTGCTGTATTGCTCTTTCTGCGGCAAAAGCCAGCATGAAGTGCGTAAGCTAATTGCCGGGCCGTCAGTGTATATCTGCGATGAATGTGTCGATTTGTGTAACGACATTATTCGCGAAGAGATCAAAGAAGTTGCCCCGCATCGGGAGCGCAGTTCGCTGCCTACGCCGCACGAAATCCGCCATCACCTGGATGATTATGTCATCGGTCAGGAACCGGCGAAAAAAGTGTTGGCAGTTGCGGTATACAACCACTATAAGCGTTTGCGCAATGGTGATACCAGTAATGGTATCGAACTGGGCAAAAGTAATATTCTACTGATTGGCCCAACCGGTAGTGGTAAAACACTGTTGGCAGAGACATTGGCTCGTTTCCTGGATGTGCCGTTTACCATGGCAGATGCGACCACGCTAACTGAAGCAGGTTACGTGGGCGAAGATGTTGAAAACATCATTCAGAAGTTATTGCAGAAATGTGATTACGACGTGCAGAAAGCGCAACGTGGTATCGTCTATATCGATGAAATTGATAAAATTTCACGTAAGTCTGATAACCCGTCTATCACGCGTGACGTCTCGGGTGAAGGTGTGCAGCAGGCCCTGTTGAAATTGATTGAAGGGACGATTGCTGCCGTACCACCACAAGGTGGCCGTAAGCATCCGCAGCAGGAGTTTTTGCAGGTTGATACCTCTAAAATTCTGTTTATCTGTGGTGGTGCTTTCGCCGGCCTGGACAAAGTTATCGGGCAGCGCATTAACACCGGAACGGGTATCGGTTTCGGGGCTACGGTAAAAGGCAAGTCAGAAAAAGCAACCGAAGGCGAGTTGTTGAGTCAGGCTGAGCCAGAAGATTTAATTAAATTCGGCTTGATCCCTGAATTTATTGGCCGTTTACCGGTAGTTGCAACACTGAGTGAATTGAGTGAAGACGCGCTGATTCAGATCCTGAAAGAACCGAAAAACGCACTGACCAAACAGTATCAGGCGTTGTTCAATCTCGAAGGTGTGGAGCTTGAGTTCCGCGATGAAGCGTTGACTGCAATCGCCAAGAAAGCGATGGCGCGTAAAACAGGTGCTCGTGGCCTGCGTTCTATCGTAGAGGGCGCATTGCTAGATACCATGTACGATTTACCGTCAATGGACAGTGTGGAGAAAGTGGTGGTAGATGAGTCAGTTATTGCTGGCCAATCTGCGCCGATGCTGATTTATGGCCAACCGGAAGCCCAAGCTTCTGGCGAATAATTAGCCAAATAATCCAGATGGTTAGTATGACAATGGGGGATTTTATCCCCCATTTCTTTTTCCTCGCATTGTAATCGTTGAATGTAAGACATTCGTCCCCATATACTCAATTACCTATTTAGTGAAACTCGTGATGACTCGTGTTTCACGAGATTCCCAGTAATCTGGCGGAAGCTAAACTAAGAGAGAGCTCTATGAACCCTGAGCGTTCCGAACGCATAGAAATCCCCGTATTGCCTCTGCGCGATGTGGTGGTTTATCCGCATATGGTGATCCCACTGTTTGTTGGCCGGGAAAAGTCGATTCGGTGCCTGGAAGCGGCAATGGACCATGATAAAAAAATCATGCTGGTTGCGCAGAAAGAAGCTTCGACTGATGAGCCTGGTATCAACGATCTGTTTTCAGTAGGCACTGTAGCCTCGATTTTACAAATGCTGAAGTTACCTGATGGCACGGTCAAAGTGCTGGTTGAAGGGCTACAGCGTGCGCGTATTACCACGCTTTCCGACAGCGGTGAGCATTTTGCTGCTCAGGCAGAATATCTTGAATCGCCAGTGATGGACGATCGTGAACAAGAAGTATTGGTTCGCACGGCGATTAATCAGTTTGAAGGCTATATCAAACTGAATAAAAAGATCCCACCAGAAGTGCTGGCTTCACTGCACAGCATTGATGATGCAGCACGTCTTGCGGATACTATCGCGGCACATATGCCGTTGAAGTTAAATGATAAACAGGCTGTTCTGGAGATGTTCGATGTCACCGAACGTCTGGAGTACCTGATGGCGATGATGGAATCAGAAATCGATCTGTTACAGGTTGAAAAACGGATTCGTAATCGCGTCAAAAAACAGATGGAAAAGAGCCAGCGCGAGTACTATCTGAACGAGCAAATGAAGGCCATTCAGAAAGAACTGGGCGAGATGGACGATACGCCTGATGAGCACGAAGCGCTGAAGCGTAAAATCGAAGCGGCTAAAATGCCGAAAGATGCACGTGAAAAAACCGAAGCTGAGCTGCAAAAACTGAAAATGATGTCACCGATGTCTGCGGAAGCAACCGTAGTACGTGGTTATATTGATTGGATGTTGCAGGTGCCTTGGAACAGCCGCAGTAAAGTTAAAAAAGACTTGGTAAAAGCGCAGGAAGTTCTGGATACCGATCACTACGGTTTGGAACGAGTTAAAGATCGTATTTTAGAATACCTCGCAGTACAGAGCCGTGTTAGCAAGATTAAAGGACCAATCCTGTGCCTGGTAGGGCCTCCTGGGGTGGGTAAAACCTCTCTGGGGCAATCTATTGCTCGTGCTACTGGCCGCCAGTATGTCCGTATGGCGCTGGGTGGGGTGCGTGATGAAGCGGAAATCCGTGGTCATCGCCGCACCTATATCGGTTCTATGCCGGGTAAATTGATCCAGAAGATGGCGAAAGTTGGGGTGAAGAACCCACTCTTCCTGTTGGATGAGATTGATAAGATGGCGTCCGATATGCGCGGTGATCCTGCGTCAGCACTGCTGGAGGTTTTGGACCCAGAACAAAACGTTGCATTCAACGATCACTATCTGGAAGTGGATTATGATCTGTCGGATGTCATGTTCGTTGCCACCTCCAACTCCATGAATATTCCAGCGCCGTTGCTGGATCGTATGGAAGTTATTCGCCTGTCCGGTTATACCGAAGATGAGAAACTCAATATTGCCAAGCAGCATCTGTTGCCGAAACAGTTTGAGCGCAACGCCATTAAGAAAGGTGAACTGACCATCGATGACAGTGCCATTATGAGCATTATCCGTTATTACACCCGTGAAGCTGGGGTGCGTAGTCTGGAGCGTGAAATCTCCAAACTGTGCCGTAAAGCAGTAAAAAATCTGCTGATGGATAAAACGGTTAAGCACATCGAAATCAACGGTGACAACCTGAAAGACTTCTTAGGTGTGCAGAAGGTCGATTATGGCCGAGCTGATACTGAGAATCGTGTAGGTCAAGTGACCGGGCTGGCATGGACGGAAGTGGGTGGTGACTTACTGACTATTGAGACTGCATGCGTTCCGGGCAAAGGCAAGCTGACTTACACCGGCTCGCTGGGTGAAGTGATGCAAGAATCAATTCAGGCGGCACTGACAGTGGTACGTGCGCGCGCAGATAAATTAGGTATTAACCCTGATTTCTACGAAAAACGCGATATCCATGTGCATGTGCCTGAAGGTGCGACGCCGAAAGATGGCCCGAGTGCAGGTATTGCTATGTGTACCGCGCTGGTTTCTTGCCTGACCGGTAACCCAGTGCGCGCGGATGTGGCGATGACCGGTGAAATCACCTTGCGTGGTTTAGTATTGCCAATCGGCGGTTTGAAAGAGAAATTGCTGGCAGCTCACCGTGGCGGGATCAAAATTGTGCTGATTCCCGAGGATAACAAACGTGATTTGGAAGAGATCCCAGACAATGTTATCGCTGATCTGGAGATTCATCCGGTTAAACTAATTGATGATGTTTTAGCCATCGCGTTGCAAAATCCAGCCTTCGGGGCACAGCCGGTAGCGTCAAAATAGTGACGGATCGCAAGAAGTATTGATAAAACTGATGCTGGTAAGTGAAATGCTACTTGCCAGCTATTTTTTGTGCCGCTAAGTTAGTTCGTCTGTCCGACAAAAGTTTATGCCTTTGGGCTGCTTGCCAAGGTTGGATAGGATTGATATAACAGCTGCGCTGTCGTGTTGTCCGTAGGGATTTTCGGCGCGACGATAGAATTCTAAAGGGGATGAAAGAGTGAATAAGTCACAACTGATCGACAAAATTGCCGCAGGTGCAGATATTTCCAAAGCGGCCGCTGGGCGCGCGTTAGATGCAATTATTGCTTCTGTTACTGAATCTTTGAAAGAAGGGGATGATGTAGCTCTGGTTGGTTTTGGTACTTTTGCAGTACGTGAGCGTTCTGCACGTACTGGCCGCAACCCTCAGACAGGCAAAGAAATCAGTATTCCTGCTGCTAAAGTACCAGGCTTCCGTGCCGGTAAAGGCTTGAAAGACGCAGTAAACTGATTGCCGCGTCAATTCTCATCTGCGCGTATACCCAAAGGAAATGAAGTAGCAGCCAGGTTGTAAGCGAACGAATACCGATGAGTCTGCTCAGGTCAGCGATTCGGGTTAGTGAAAGTAGCGGGCACCTGTGCAACTTCAAGTACCAAGGGTATATATTGTTTGTGTTAAACAATAACCTGACGCAGTTGAGCTGGTAAGGTAAGATACAAGGCGCATCGTTAATGATGCGCTTTTTTTTCGCTTAGGCAGTTGAACTGGCTGAGCGCTAAACGGGGGTAAAATGTTAGTCTGACGAGAGAATATCAGCGACCCGTTTAGAGCAAAAATAGGCAGTAACAAATAGAGTAAGCAGTTTAACGCGCAGCAGCACGAAGGGCTGTCGCAAGGAATGCTGGGTTTATTTAGACCTGCGCAACAGTTTTAATCCATATTACAGCGGAGTATTGTCACATTATGATGGACAATTTACGCGCGGCTGCTAATAACGTCGTGCTCAAAATCATTCTGGCCTTGATCATGTTGTCCTTTATCCTGACCGGGGTTGGCAGCTATCTGATTGGCGGTTCCAACGACTTCGCAGCCAAAGTTAATGGCCAAGAGATTAGTCGTGCTCAGTTAGAACAGGCTGTACAGAGTGAGCGTGGCCGCTTGCAGCAGCAATTAGGTGAACAATTCTCCGCACTGGCCGCAAATGAAGGCTACATGCTGCAATTACGCCAGCAGGTATTGGGGCAGTTGGTCAACAACATGTTGCTTGACCAGTACGCCAAAAAACTGGGCCTGACTGCTAGCGACGAACAAGTTAAAGATGCCATCCGCCAGGCACCTTATTTCCAGACCGATAATAAGTTCGATAACAACAAATATCTCGAACTGGTTAATCGGATGGGCTACACCCCTGATCAATTCGCGCAATTACAGCGTCAGCAGCTCATTAATCAACAATTGCTGCAAGCGTTTGGCGATACTGGCTTTGTTCTGCCTATCGAAGCACAGGCGATGTCAGAGCTGATTTTGCAGCAACGTGAAGTTCGTCTGGCGACAGTTGACCTCAAAGCCCTTCAGGCACAGCAGAAAGTCACTGATGAAGAGCTGCAAGCCTACTACGACCAGAACAAGAATAGCTTCATTGCACCGGAACAGATGAAAGTCAGTTTCATTACGATGGATGCTGCCGCGATGCAGGACAAAATCACGGTCACCGAGGAAGATATCGCGGCGTATTATGAACTGCATAAAAGCAGCTATACCCAGCCGGAACAACGCAACTACAGTGTGATTCAGTTTAAAACTGAAGCTGAAGCCAAAGCGGCGTTAGAGGAGCTGAAAAAAGGTGCTGATTTTGCTGCGATGGCAAAAGAGAAATCTACCGATATCATTTCCCGCAAAAATGGGGGTGAACTGGGGTGGTTGGAACCAGAAACTACGGCTGATGAACTGAAACAAGCGAATCTGACCGAGAAGGGCCAACTGTCTGATGTGGTTAAATCTTCGGTGGGTTATCTGGTTGTTCGCTTAAATGACATCAAACCTGCCCTGGTTAAACCTTTGTCAGAAGTGCATGATGCACTGGCAAAACAAGTTAAGCAGGAAAAAGCCGTTGACGCTTACTACGCGTTACAGCAAAAGGTCAGTGAAGCCGCTACCAGTGATAACGAATCTCTAGCCTCAGCGGAAGAAGCAGCAGGCGCTAAAGCTAAGCAAACCGGCTGGTTTACTCGCGACGCAGTACCTGCTGAGGTTAACTTCAAACCGGTTGTACAGGCAATATTTGACGGTGGCCTGGTCGGTGAGAATGGTGCGCCAGGTAGTAATTCAGATGTAATCACTGTTGACGGCGACCGTGCTTTTGTTATCCGCATTGATGCTCATAAACCTGAAGGTATTCAACCATTTGATCAAGTACGCGATCAGGTTGCTGAGTTGGTGAAACGTCAGAAAGCAGAACAATTGGCACGTGTTGATGGTGAGAAACTCCTGACTGCACTGAAACAAGGTAAAGGCGAAGAGGCGATGAAAGCCGCTGGTATCAGCTTTGGCGAGAAGAAAACCTTGTCACGCGCACCAGACGATGATCAATTAGTGCAGACTATTTTTGCCTTGCCTCATCCGCAGAAAGATCAGTCGGTTTATGGCTTATCCCAGGATCGTCAAGACAACATCGTACTGATCGAACTGCTATCAGTAACTCCGGGTAAATTGCCGGAAGGCGAGATGAAGACCTTTAGCGCTAAAATGCTAGAAGGGTCAAGCGGTGTGACTTTTGATGCATTGATGGCAAATCTGCACAAACAGGCAACCATTAAGATGGGTCCAGCGGAGCAACAGCAGCCGCAATAAAACCATAATTGCCATGAGTCTCGCATACATCTGCAACTCGATGTAATAAAGAAAGGTCGCTTTGGCGACCTTTCGCATATCTGAAATCTACCCTTTGTGATGAATCGGAGGTTGCGGCAAGGTAGTCATGCTGTCAAACACAAGGAGGATACAGCATGAAATTCATAGGAAAATTATTTGTTATAACCGCATTGTTCGCAGGTCTGAATATCCAGCAGGTCGTTTTTGCCGCTCCCGTCAGCCCTACGAGTACGACTCAGAATAAAGACCTCAATTCGCAAAGCCATACTCCAATAAATAGCCAGCTAAAAGCAGGCTCTTCGCCTGCCAAAGTGGCGGATAAGACGAATGCAACGGCAACAACCACAGCTGGCAGCTCAACGGACAGTGCATATAGCCAAATCAATATTAATAGTGCTAATGCGGAACAGTTGGCCCAGTTCCTGAGCGGAATTGGCAGGAAGAAGGCAGAGGCCATCGTTAATTATCGCGAGCAGTTCGGCCCTTTTACTGATGTTGAGCAGTTACTCGAAGTTCCAGGTATTGGCCCCTCGTTTTTAGAGAGAAACAATACCAAGCTTACAATGTAACTTTAGTTAGTGATGGGGATGTGCTGTGGTCAGACAGATACCAGTGACTATTTTCACCACAAATAATCCCCATCTTTTCATAATGTAAGTCGCAGTAGCAGAGGGAAACTGTGATTTCGCTCTAGATTATATCGTAAGCATGCGATGAAGTGATTTCCCTCTGCTAATCTTGCTATGAGGTCGTACCAGTTGTGCGGGTACTCTCTTGCCAACGCTATTTTACTGCCGAAGGTACATAATTTTTATTCACTGTCTGGAGAAGCTCGCTGTCATGCATACTCATATTAAAGTCCGGGGTTTTCATATTGATGTTTTCCAACATGTTAATAATGCCCGCTACTTAGAGTTTCTCGAAGAAGCGCGTTGGGAATGGCTTGATGGGGAGCCAGCAGCGCAATGGATGGCTGAAAACCAAATCGCTTTTATCGTGGTTAATATCAATATCAACTACCGTCGGCCTGCGGTATTGGGGGATCTGCTACGAATCGATAGCCAGTTATTAAAGCTAAACGGTAAAAGTGGTGTGATGAAACAGACTGTCACGCTAGAGCCTGAATCTATTCCGGTGGCAGATGCAGAACTAACGTTTGCCTGTATCGATCTGCGTAGTCAGAGAGCATTGCCCATTGAGGGAGAGCTAAGGGAAAAACTGGGCGAGTTTGTCAATCGAGGTATTACAGGATAACTCGGCTTTGTTGCCGGGGAGGGATATTTTCCCCGAATATCTGGTTAAATGTGCAATGGCCGCGATATACCTCGCTCTGATGAGCGAGGTCACGATTAGAACAAGGCAATGGGTCGATTACAGTGACTATCTGAGTGAACAATAATCAAGCTAGCCCGGTTTTTTGTTTCAAGCTCAATAACACTTTTGGCTTATTAGCAAGATAGAACGCCAGCCCTTTGGCTCGTAAATGGCAGGCAGCACATTGGCCGCAACCATCGCCTTGAATCCCATTGTAGCAAGTTAGTGTGTCGTGGCGGACCAGCTCGAGTTGCTGATAATAATCAGCTAGCGCCCAGGTTTCTGCTTTATCCAGCCACATTAAAGGGGTAACGAAAGCGATATCTCGGCCAATACCCAAATCGATTGCATGGTTGAGTGCCTTCACGAACTCATCCCGGCAATCAGGGTAGCCGGAGAAGTCGGTCTCACAAACCCCGGTGATAACCGTCTGTGCTTGTACCTGATAAGCATAAATTGCGGCTAAGGTCAGGAATAGAATATTGCGACCAGGGACAAACGTACTGGGAACCGTATCGGCATCCTCTTCATCAAAAGAGGGGATAGGGATACTGTCTCGGGTCAGACTGCTCACCGCTAACTCATTGAGCATGCCAACATCTAGCACTTTGTGTGCTTTAGCACCAAGCTGCGTGGCAAGGGCGCGAGCAACATCAATTTCTGCGCGGTGACGCTGCCCATAATCGAATGTAATGCAGTGGACCTCATCATATTGCTGTAATGCTTGAATTAAACAGGTAGTGGAATCTTGCCCACCACTAAATACAACGACAGCGCGTTTCATACTGTGACCTCGTACGGCTGTGAGCCTCGAAAGAGCCAACCCACAGCAAAATAAAGAATTGGCGGTATGTTACTCAGTTCACGGACGAA
Source organism: Yersinia sp. 1252 StPb PI (assembly GCF_048593885.1). Taxonomy (NCBI): domain Bacteria; kingdom Pseudomonadati; phylum Pseudomonadota; class Gammaproteobacteria; order Enterobacterales; family Yersiniaceae; genus Yersinia; species Yersinia sp. 1252 StPb PI. Next base: position 15,874 of record NZ_JAZGQE010000040.1, read on the forward strand.
AGGGTAGCAACCTGCATTTGGCAATCAGGTAGTGGCCGGTGGGAGCCATGCCTGATTGAAATCAAACCAACCATATGCGGTTAGGGTAACACCGTTAATCCGTGGCGGAGCATTGACCTGATACTGATAATTGAATAGCGGGAGAATCAGCCCTGCCAGCATCAGACCATTATAATATTCACGCAATTGGCGGAAACGCTCAGCCGCAAGTTCAGTTTGCTGAATCTGTATCAGTGTTTGTCGCTGTAGTTCTAATTGAGCCGGGGAGAGTATACCGCGCCACAGCGGATCAAGTTGGAGCCAGCTTTCCATCGCCGCTTCAGGAGATTCACCAACTAAGTGGTCTGCTAATAATAAGTCTGCTTCTTCAATTTGATGAGTATCTTTCCACTGCTTATCACGACTGGCACGGATTTCTAATGTGCAACCATGGGTTGCCAATACCGCTTTTAGTTGTTCGGCAACACTCTCAAGTTCCATTGGCGGTTGATAGGTCAATATCAGATGGGCAGGCAATGGTGGGTTTTCATCGGCGCTAAACCGGGGGATAGGCCAGCCAGGTAGCATTTCATGACTAGGCGTTATCACACCACGCCGAATGGATAACTCTTCTAAGATGCCGGAAGTTTGCACTAGCATCAGCAATTTGGCTATTTGCTGGGGAGTAATATTATTGAGGTGCCGATTGATGGCCAGATAGCAAAATCCAAGGCTCATACTGCGCTGAACAGGGCGGGCTAAAGGGAAATCCTCCTCCTGTCCAATGGTGATACGTACCGGGTGTTGGCAGCTCCCGTCGGCTGACTGCACGACAAGGCTTGGAGTTATCCAGTATTCAATGAATTCCAGATAAGGATGCTGCAAATGGTAAAATTCGTGCTGCTCCAACCGGACCAGATGTTGGTTAAAGATCGCTAACTTAAATGGGCCCGCCCCCAGAAGTGGGGCGTCGGGATGAAATAGTTTACACGGTAAATCTGCCAGCCGATGTGCCAGCCAGTAATCAGGATGCAGCAGCGTAAATTTCAGGCATAAAGCATGGGGCAGGGTAATCGTTGCAATATTGGCAAAACTCGGTTGGCTGCGTGGATTTGCCCGCAGCAGTGCCAGCGTTTGCAACAACTGCTCGCTGCGGATATGTTCCCCATTATGCCAACGTAATTGGCTGCGTAAGAAGAATTGCCAGGTTAAACCATCATCGCTGACTTGCCAGTGATGGGCCAGATCCGGTTTTGGCTGTGGGTCTCCGGTGTTAAATCGGGTCAGGCCAGCATGTAAAGTATAAATCAGATGCTGCTCTGCCCGGCCACTGACGGTCATTGGATTTAACGGTTCAAGCTCCCGATAATAAGGGATTCGCAGTATTGGGCTATCGGCTTGCCATTGTCCCCCCATGTGAGGGTTTAGTAACGCTTGAAGGCGTTCAGGTTCCAGTTGGGCGAGTGCGAGAGCAGCTTGATGGTCACCTTGCTCAAGGAACAATTGCAGGTAGGTTGCGCGCAGCGCATCTGGTTTTTTCAGGCATTGTAGTTGTGCGCGTTTGCCGCGGCCAACTTGTGAATGCCAACTGAGCCAGTCATTCGCTTGTAGCTGTTGAATCAGAGTGCGGGCATGTCGCTCACTGCAAAATAGTAAGCCTGCCAGTTCACTGACGGTGGTCGCCGCAGGTTGATCGCCAAACTTCTGATACAAGCGCTGATATTGGGTCAGCCGATGAATAATGCGCATAATTAAGAATCTACCCATTAGAACTATTTTATTTGCCATTTTGAACTTGGGCTGTGCTCAGAATCCTCACGTACTACATGTACGCTCCGGTTCTTGCGCGCTATCCATGTTCAAACTGTCTGCAACAATGACGCCTACAGGGATAGGCTCTAAATCAGGAATAGTTTAATTTAATTGTTCACTATTAGTTCCGTAAATAGTACGTCATAATTTTATTCATACCACCAGTTTTGCTGTTATCGAGGTTTTAAATGTACCGTTTAGCCGCTTTTGATATGGATGGAACCTTACTGATGCGCGACCATAAAATTGGCGGCGCTACATTGAATGCGTTACACCAGTTGGTGGACAACGGGATGATCCTAACCTTTGCTACCGGTCGACATTATATTGATATGAAAGGGATTTTGTCTCACTCAGGCATAAATGGTTATTTGATCACTGGCAATGGGACCCGAGTCTGTGATGTAGAGGGTGAAGCATTATACGGTATGGATTTGCCCGCAGAACTGGTGGAGTTTGTGTTACGAACTCCGTGGCAGACCCGTGCTAGTATCCATATTTTCCGTGATGATGGCTGGTTTACTGATTGTAATGACCCTGCGCTGCTGACTGCACATAAAACCAGTGGCTTCCAGTTTCAGCTCACGGCACTGCGCGCATTGCCTCTAACTGGTAATCATAAAATTTGCTTTATTGCCTCACATCAGGAATTGACCGAGCTTAAAACCCAGCTTGAGCAGCAGATGGGCGGCGAAGCCGATTTTTGTTTTTCAGCGGTTGATTGCCTTGAAGTGTTGCCTCGTGGATGCAACAAAGGGGCGGCTTTAGAGCGATTAAGCCATCATCTCAATTTAACACTGGACGATTGTATGGCCTTTGGTGATGCGATGAATGATAAAGAGATGCTATCGCGGGTAGGTCTTGGCTTAGTGATGGGCAACGCATTACCGCAATTGAAGCAAGAGTTACCTCAGTTACAGGTTATTGGGCGCTGTGAACAACAAGGCGTCGCTCACTATTTGCAACATTGGCTAAGTTCACCACACCTCACCTATTCCCCCGAATTCTGAGGTTTATCCCCTTGGTTCTTAGAGTTGTAGCAGTGTTAACGGGCTTACTCACCCGAATCACTGATGGTGTCAGCTCAGCGGATCACTCGCTTGCTGCCTAACTGCACCTTTTGATGACTTGAGGATAGCTATTAGCCAGCCGGATAATCATCCGGTTTTTTTCTGCCAAAATTCGGTTTTCCTCGGTCATCCAAGAGGGGAAAACCGAATTTTATCGGTTAATTACAGGTTATTTAATTCATTACTAAATGGGGTCAGATCACCAATGTTATTACTGACCCATTCGGTATTGTAATAGGTATCCAGATAGCGTTCGCCACTGTCGCAGAGCAACGTCACAATCGCGCCGGTTTTGCCTCGCTCACGCATTTGTTTGGCTAATTGTAATGCGCCCCAGACGTTAGTGCCGGTGGATGCCCCCACTTTGCGTCCCAAAATACCTTCCAACCAATGAATGGTTGCAACACTGGCAGCATCGGGTACGCGCAACATACTGTCGATCACTTCTGGAATAAACGAAGGCTCAGCCCGTGGGCGGCCGATCCCTTCAATACGGCTGCCGCAACTACCGGTAACCGTGCGGTCGCGGTTACAGAAACAGTCATAAAATACTGAGTTCTCTGGGTCGACTACCATCAGTTGGGTGTCATGCCCTTGGTAGCGGATATAGCGGCCTAAGGTCGCCGATGTGCCGCCAGTGCCAGCACTCATGACGATATAGTCAGGTACCGGGAAAGGTTCACGCGCCATTTGGCGGAAGATGCTATCAGCAATGTTGTTATTGCCACGCCAGTCGGTAGCGCGCTCTGCATAAGTGAACTGATCCATATAGTGGCCATTCAGGTCACGAGCCAGTTGTTCAGATGCTGCATAAATTTGCCCAGCGCTTTCAACAAAATGACAGCGGCCACCGTAGAAGGTGATCTGCTCGACTTTGCGCCGCGCAGTGCAACTTGGCATAACTGCAATAAAGGGCAGGCCAATCAGCCGGGCAAAGTAGGCTTCAGACACTGCCGTGCTTCCTGAGGATGCCTCGATTATCGTTGTTCCTTCTGTAATCCAGCCATTACATAAGCCATAAAGAAACAGTGAACGAGCCAAACGGTGCTTTAGGCTACCGGTTGGATGGGTACTCTCATCTTTTAAATAGAGATAAATACCGGGGAAAGCCGGCAGATTTAGGCGGATCAGGTGAGTATCAGCGGAGCGTTGGAAGTCAGCTTCTATTTCACTGATAGCATTTTTTACCCAAGTGTTGGTCATTTCATGGCCTGCGATGTAGGTAGTAAACTAATGATGACTAGATTAACGGTTATTAAAGAAAAAAACGTTGCCATTTTTCCTTCTTTATCGCCAAATAGTAGAAATTTATTCTATGGTTACTCGTTATGTTAGATAAAACTGACCGTAAACTCCTCTGTATGTTGCAAGAAGATTGCACTCAATCACTGCAAGTACTGGCCGAAGCCGTCAATCTTACCTCCACACCCTGCTGGAAACGATTAAAACGCCTTGAGGATGAAGGATTTATCCGTGGGCGCGTGGCACTGCTGGACAGCGAAAAATTGGGGTTGGGGCTTACGGCATTTGTGCTGATTAAAACTCAGCAGCATAATAGTGGCTGGTATCAGGAATTTGTTGAATTTACTAAGCAAATGCCAGAGGTGTTGGCGTTCTATCGTATGGCCGGAGAATATGACTATCTGATGCAGGTCGAAGTTGCCGATATGAAAAGTTACGACAATTTTTACAAACGCATGGTTAATGGTGTTCCGGGGCTGATTGATGTGACATCAAGCTTTGCGATGGAAAAAATCAAATATACAACTATGTTGCCTGTTCCTGAGTGAATATTTGGATTAAAAGCCCTTTTACCGATGCTATGCTACCCCCTTCATCGCGCGTAGCGAGAAAATACCGATGTATTCGGTGTCAGACCAGGAATAAAACTGAGTGAGATTGTTTGCACAACTAGGCTGGTATTTTCGCCGTGAATGGCGCCGCTATGTAGGCGCGGTGTTGTTGTTAATTATTATCGCTATCCTACAACTGTTGCCGCCTAAGCTGGTCGGGGTAATTGTGGATGGTATCAGCACAAAACAGATGTCTACCAATATGTTACTGGTATGGATTGGTGTGATGCTGATAACCGCTATTGTGGTCTACCTACTGCGTTATGTCTGGCGTGTTTTATTATTTGGTGCCTCTTATCAATTGGCTGTGGAGTTGCGGTCAAACTTTTATCGCCAACTTAGCCGCCAGGCCCCTGGTTTCTATTTACGTCACCGTACCGGCGATTTAATGGCTCGTGCGACGAATGATGTTGATCGCGTGGTCTTTGCTGCCGGTGAGGGGGTGCTGACGCTGGTGGATTCGTTGGTGATGGGATGCGCGGTGCTGATTGTAATGAGCACCCAAATTAGCTGGCAATTAACACTGTTATCATTGTTACCTATGCCGGTAATGGCGGTGGTGATCAAATATTACGGTGACCAACTGCATCAACGTTTCAAATCGGCTCAAGGGGCATTTTCTACGCTGAATAACCAGGCGCAAGAAAGCCTGACCAGTATTCGCATGATTAAAGCTTTTGGCCTGGAAGATCACCAATCACAGCAGTTTGCTCAGGTAGCGGCAGAAGCCGGTGCCAAGAATATGTATGTCGCACGTATCGATGCCCGTTTTGATCCAACTATCTATATCGCCATCGGGATCGCGAATTTATTGGCGATTGGTGGCGGCAGTTGGATGGTGGTTAATCACAGCATTACTTTGGGTCAACTTACCAGTTTCATCATGTATCTGGGGCTGATGATCTGGCCCATGCTTGCCTTGGCGTGGATGTTCAACATCGTTGAACGAGGCAGTGCCGCCTATAGCCGTATTCGCAGTTTGCTGGAAGAAGCGCCGGTGGTTAAAGATGGTGATATTGAGCTGAGCGATGGGCGTGGCACGCTCGCGGTGAATATTCGCCATTTCTATTATCCAGGTAGTGAACAGCCTGCGTTACATGATGTGGCGCTGAAATTAGCACCGGGGCAGATGTTGGGGCTATGCGGGCCTACAGGGTCGGGTAAGAGTACCTTACTGGCATTGATTCAGCGGCAGTTTGATGTGGATGATGGTGCTATTTGTTATCAAGGGCATGCGCTGTCTGATATTAGGTTGCATGACTGGCGTGGCCGTTTATCTGTGGTCAGCCAAACGCCATTCCTCTTTTCTGATACGGTTGCTGGCAACATTGCATTGGGTAAACCTGATGCCACGCAGGCTCAAATTGAGCGGGCTGCTCGTTTAGCCAGTGTGCATGAAGATATTTTACGCCTTCCTCAGGGTTATGACACTGAAGTGGGTGAGCGTGGTGTGATGCTATCTGGCGGGCAGAAACAGCGGATTTCCATCGCCCGCGCACTGTTGCTGGATACTGAGATCCTGATTCTCGATGATGCGCTATCCGCAGTTGATGGTCAGACCGAATATGAAATCCTAAAAAATCTGCGTGAATGGGGTGAGCATCGTACCGTGATTATCAGTGCGCACCGTCTTTCAGCGTTGACCGAAGCCAGCGAAATTTTAGTGATGCAACATGGTGGCGTGATGCAGCGCGGGACACATAACGTATTAGTCAGTCAATCCGGCTGGTATCGGGAGATGTACCGTTATCAACAACTGGAGGCAGCATTAGATGATGGTGAGTCGGAGGCCAAAACCGATGAGTAAAGTTCAGCAACTTTGGCCGACACTTAAGCGCCTGCTCTCCTATGGCTCCCCTTATCGTAAACCGTTAGGGTTGGCGGTATTGATGTTGTGGATTGCGGCTGCCGCCGAGGTCAGCGGCCCGCTTTTGATAAGTTATTTTATTGACCATGTGGTCGCAAAAGGCACTTTGCCCCTCGGTTTAGTCAGTGGGTTGGCATTGGCTTATCTGTTGCTGCAATTGTTGGCCGCAGCATTGCATTATTTTCAGGCATTGCTTTTTAACCGTGCTGCCGTAGGTGTGGTTCAGCGCCTACGTATTGAAGTGATGGATGCCGCTTTGCGTCAACCTCTCAGTGCGTTTGATACCCAGCCGGTTGGGCAATTGATTTCCCGTGTCACAAATGACACTGAAGTCATTAAAGATTTATATGTGATGGTGGTCTCCACCGTATTAAAAAGCGCGGCATTAATTGGCGCGATGCTGGTGGCGATGTTCAGTCTGGATTGGCGTATGGCGCTAATTTCTATCTGTATCTTTCCAGCAGTGCTGGTGGTGATGGCCATTTATCAACATTACAGCACACCCGTAGTGCGGCGAGTCCGAGCTTATTTGGCTGATATTAACGACGGTTTTAATGAAATCATTAACGGCATGGGCGTGATTCAGCAGTTTCGCCAGCAAGCTCGTTTTGGCGAACGTATGGAGTCTGCCAGCCGTGCACACTATATGGCACGCATGCAAACTTTACGCTTGGAAGGGTTTTTATTGCGCCCGCTGCTGAGCCTGTTTTCTGCCTTGGTACTGTGTGGTTTGTTACTGTTGTTCGGTTTCAGTCCTGATGGCTCAGTGGGGGTGGGGGTGCTGTATGCCTTCATTAACTATCTGGGCCGCTTAAATGAACCCTTAATTGAACTCACATCACAGCAGTCAGTCATGCAGCAAGCTGTGGTGGCTGGGGAACGTATTTTTGATCTGATGGACCGCGCCCAGCAAGGATACGGTACTGATGATCGCCCACTGACCAGTGGCCGTATCCAGGTGGATAATGTCAGCTTTGCTTATCGTAGCGATAAAATGGTGCTGCAAAATATCTCCCTTGATGTGCCTTCGCACGGGTTTGTTGCTCTGGTCGGGCATACCGGCAGCGGAAAGAGCACGTTGGCTAACCTGCTGATGGGCTACTACCCGGTGCAACATGGTGAGATTCTGCTGGATGCTCGTCCTTTATCAGCGTTATCCCATCAGACCTTGCGCCAAGGGGTGGCTATGGTGCAACAGGATCCAGTGGTGTTGGCTGATTCCTTTTTTGCCAATGTGACTTTAGGCCGTGATATCTCTGAACAGCAAGTGTGGGAAGCTCTGGAAACGGTGCAACTGGCCCCTTTAGTCCATGCGCTACCCGATGGATTGCACAGTCTGCTTGGTGAGCAGGGGAATACCTTGTCAGTTGGGCAAAAACAGTTGCTGGCGATGGCGCGAGTATTGGTACAGGCTCCGCAAATCCTGATTTTAGATGAGGCGACTGCCAATATTGACTCTGGTACTGAGCAGGCCATTCAGCGGGCATTGCAGCTAATCCGAAAAAATACCACGCTGGTAGTGATTGCTCACCGCCTTTCAACCATTGTTGATGCTGATACCATCTTGGTGTTGCACCGTGGTGTGGCAGTGGAGCAGGGTAAGCATCAAGAGCTGCTGGCCGCCCATGGGCGTTATTATCAAATGTATCAATTGCAATTGGTTAGCGAAGATTTAGCCGCCATTGATCAGGTAGAGACGGTAGTAAGTTAATTAATAAGTTGTGGGGCTAAGCGGCCCCGCACTATTTTCTGTGTTTTCCTAAGTCAAATCGTCAATGCATAGCCCCGTTAATGCCCATTTTGCCGCCTTCGTGCACCATAATCTTGCAATGCAATAGGCCGTCGATGCTGTTGTGCACTTCTGTGACGCGCTTCGCACTATTTTGGTGCGCGAAAATTATTCAACACGATGAATTCAGCCGCTACACGGCTGACTCATGTATCTCAACCGCCCTAGCTTCGCCATTTCCGCATTAAATTATATCTATCATTACTTATGGCATAACCTTTGCTTTACTTCATTTGTGGCAGACATGAATTCGACTTAATTCGAGAAGGGGCAAATATGAAGCTGGTTACCGTGGTTATCAAACCATTTAAGCTGGAGGATGTGCGTGAAGCCTTATCCTCTGTGGGTATTCAGGGGCTGACCGTAACCGAAGTAAAAGGATTTGGTCGCCAGAAGGGACACGCAGAGCTCTATCGGGGAGCTGAATACAGTGTCAATTTCTTACCTAAAGTGAAAATTGATATTGCAATTGCTGATGATCAATTGGATGAAGTGATTGACGTGATCAGTAAGGCGGCCTATACCGGCAAAATTGGTGATGGCAAAATTTTCGTTGCTGAATTGCAACGTGTTATTCGCATCCGTACCGGCGAAACCGACGAAGCAGCACTGTAATTTGCAGGCTCAAATTTAGTGAATAGGGATGGGTTGATGATGAAAAAACTTTTATCCATGTTGGGCCTGAGTTCGGTAGCGATGCTGCCTTCTTTGGCAATGGCCGCAGCACCGGCTGTAGCTGACAAAGCTGATAATGCTTTTATGATGATTTGCACCGCGCTGGTGCTGTTTATGACTGTGCCCGGTATTGCCCTGTTCTACGGCGGTCTGCTGCGTTCCAAGAACGTATTATCGATGATGACTCAGGTCATGGTGAGCTTTGCTCTGATCTGTGTGCTGTGGGTGCTCTACGGCTATAGTCTGGCTTTCGGCACCGGCAATGCATTCTTTGGTAGTTTCGATATGGCGATGCTAAAAGGTATTGGTTTGACCAGCCTGAGTGGCACTTTCTATCAATATATCCATGTGGTGTTCCAGGCTTCATTTGCCTGTATCACGGTCGCACTGGTGGTGGGGTCATTCGCCGAACGTATTCGTTTCTCTGCGGTATTAATTTTTGCTGCACTGTGGTTCACCTTCTCATATTTGCCAATGGCACATATGGTATGGGGTGGTGGTTTCCTGGCAATGGATGGCGCGCTGGACTTTGCCGGTGGTACTGTTGTGCATATCAACGCCGCGATTGCTGGTTTGGTGGGCGCTTACTTACTGGGTAAACGTGCTGGTTTTGGTAAAGAAGCGTTCAAACCTCATAACTTACCTATGGTGTTTACTGGTACTGCGATTCTGTATATCGGCTGGTTTGGCTTCAATGCCGGTTCAGCCAGTGCCGCGAATGAAATTGCTGCACTTGCCTTCTTGAATACAGTAGTTGCAACAGCGGGTGCTATCTTGTCTTGGGTCTTTGCTGAGTGGATTTTACGCGGCAAACCGTCGCTGCTGGGTGCATGTTCCGGTTGTATCGCAGGTTTGGTTGCGATTACGCCAGCGGCAGGTACAGTCGGGGTTGGTGGTGCATTGATTATCGGTCTGGTCGGGGGGGTTGCCGGTCTGTGGGGTGTGGTTCTGCTGAAGAAATGGCTGCGGGTAGATGATACCTGCGACGTATTCGGTGTCCACGGCGTGTGTGGGATTGTCGGTTGTATCCTGACCGGTGTCTTCACCTCGGCTTCACTGGGCGGTACAGGTTACGCCGCTGGCGTCACTATGGGCCATCAGGTAGGTGTGCAACTGTTCAGCGTCGGTGTGTGTTTGGTCTGGTCTGGTGTTGTTGCCTTCGTTGCCTTTAAAATTGCTGACCTGTTGGTTGGCCTGCGGGTACCAGAAGAACAAGAACGCGAAGGTCTGGATGTTAACAGCCACGGCGAAAATGCATACAACCAATAAGCTAGAAGTAGCAGTAGCAGTAAAATAAATAATAATGATGATAGCAGCAGGGGCGATATGATATCGCCCCTGTTCTATTTTTGGCAAAGGCTATCGAGGTATCATCGATGCAAACGAATGACACCTTCCTGCACGGTAGAAGCCACTAATATCCCTTCCCGGCTGTAAGTCTGGCCACGGACAAAGCCCCGCGCGCCGGAAGCAGAAGTGCTTTCTACTGCATACAGCAGCCAATCGTCCAGGCGGAATGGCCGATGGAACCACATAGAATGATCTATCGTGGCAATCTGCACTCCTGGCTCCAGGAAACCAATCCCATGTGGCTGCAAGGCCGTTGGCAGGAAATTAAAATCAGAGGCATAACCCAGTAAATACTGATGAACCCGCAGGTCATCTGGCATGGCGCCGTTGGCGCGGAACCAGACATAGCGATTAGGTTCTTCTACCGAGCCTTGCAATGGGTTGTGGAATTTCACCGGGCGCATTTCAATTGGCTGATGGCCGATAAACTTTTCCCGTACTTTTTCGGGGATCATATGTGCGAATTGGCGAGCAATGTCTGTTTCCGACATCAACCCTTCCGGCGGGGGAACGTCCGGCATGGTATTTTGGTGTTCAAACCCCTCTTCTTGACTCTGGAACGATGCCGTCATATAGAAGATGGGTTTACCATTCTGAATCGCACTGACCCGGCGGGCGCTGAAGCTGTTGCCATCACGTAGTGTTTCGACGTCATAGATAATGGGCTTGCTGCTGTCCCCTGGGCGCAGAAAATAGCTGTGGAAAGAATGTACTGCCCGCTCTGCCGGTACGGTTTGTTTTGCTGCATAGATAGCCTGACCCACTACCTGACCACCAAATACCTGGCGCAAGCCCAGATCTTCACTTTGGCCACGAAAGATACCTTCTTCAATTTTCTCAAGGAAGAGCAGATCGAGTAGTTTTTCTAATGCTTGACTCATGTTGTGGCCCCTGATGGTTGAGTTTATACACAGTGTGCTGAATCCGTTGGGCGCTCGTCAATATATTGCTGTGAAAGGCCTGTTCAACTGAGGAATATCGGATAAGGAATAGTCTGATAAATGCCTCAATGGGGTAAGCGTCGGCGGGAAGTAGAATATTGTGCTATAATTGGCTTGCTAGGTGGTTGAAGCCACTTATTAAACGCCGGCTGTTCTGTGGATAGCTTGCATCTTAATAATAAGAAGGAGTGCGACCTATGAAACCTTGGCAATCAATGAAATTCTGGCAGATAGCAGGTGGGGCAGCATTAGTGGTAAGTTTGGCTGGGTGTGCTCATCGAGGGGCTGATGTTCCGGTTCCCGCACCGGCAGGTGTAACCACTGCTGCCGCACCTATTGCACAGCCTGCTGTACAGGGGACAGTGAATATCCGCGAGCGCATTGCATTACCACCTGATGCCGTAGTCACGGTTACGCTGTCGGATGCCTCACTGGCTGATGCACCATCACGGGTTATCGCCCAGAAAGCAATTCGTACTGAGGGCAAACAAGCTCCGTTTACTTTTGCTTTGCCGTTTAACCCAGCCGACATCCAGCCAAATGCACGTATTATTGTAAGTGCAGCGATCACTCGCAATGGCCAGTTATTGTTTATCACCGATACCATGCAAGAAGTGATCAACCGTGGCGCGGGTACCCAGGCTAATCTGTTATTGGTCCCTGCAACCTCTGTTGCTATAGAAACAACCCCAGGGGGACCGGCAACAATACAGGGCGCGCCTACCATAACAGGCAGTGCGACCATCCAGTAATGTTTAACCCGCCATGAGCCGGTTTTTCAGAAACGCCAATTAATTTGGCAATAGCGCCACAGGATAGTCACTATCTGTGGCGTTTTTATTAGCGGTATTGCCAGCGATAGCGGCGTAAATCAATTCGACCCGAAGTATCGATATCAATACCTTCAGCCAGTAATGCCTTTTTCTGTCTAAGATAATCATCACCAATTAATGATATTTCGCCATGGCGATTAATCACCCGATACCAGGGTAAGGCAGAGCCTTCCGGCAAGCGTTTGAGAACCCCACCGACTTGGCGTGCAGCTCTGGGGGAGCCAATCAGCCGCGCGATATCGCCATAAGTGGTCACTTGTCCATAGGGGATAGCGGCCACCACCTGGAAGACCCGTTGGCGGAAACTGTCGACAAACGGTAGGTCACCCGATTCTGTGGGCAAATCTGATGTTGTAGACTCCCGCTGATTTTGGCTCTCTGTTTTTGATGATGTCACAGCATTCTCTTTTTTATCTACATGGGCGGATAGTGCCACGCTATAGAAATAAATCGGGCGATATAAATAGAATGAGATGAATAAATAACATCATCAATGCTTTTGGTGCCAGCAGAAAATAGATTTAACCCAAACCTGAGGGGAAGTGGGCAAGAAACCACCGGTTAGTGCGGGTTGTCTTGCTATTTGGTGGGTCATGGTCGATAATGCCCACCGCTCCAGAGTACAAGGAGCCGTTAACGTCAATGGAGGTCCTGTTGGTTCTCCCGCAACACTAACTTGTGAACTCGGTCAGATCCGGAAGGAAGCAGCCGTAGCAGGCGAGGTGTGTGCCGGGATGTAGCTGGCAGGGCCTCCACCATTTCTGATAAGTGCATGATATCCATCATATTCAACACTTGTCTCGTGCATTGAAACGGCAGTGATACAACTTTTGTGTATCACCTGGGCGCTAATCAATGTCACATCTTATGCTTTCCCGTCATGCAATCTGGTACTACCCTAGAGTCTACCTGACACTTGGAAAACGTCGTGAAATTCGAATCAGCTTTATCATAATGATATTATGCCGGTGCATAGTGTTTTTGGTGCTTCCGTAGCGATAATCTGAATCCTATTCAAACCTTTTTACTTTGAAACCAGCTTGTTTTTTATTATCTGTCCGTCTTTCATGATGATAGTCAGGTTTTTTTCAGGATCTGCCAGCAGTCCGATATCAGCGATTGGATCGCCGTTAACCAGCAATAAATCAGCTAAGGCTCCGACTTCGACCACACCAAGTTTTCCTGGATATGGATTGCGTCGATCTGATAGTGCTAACAATTTTGCATTATCAGATGTTGCCATTCTGATCACTTCGGCGGGCGTATACCACCGTGTCATTGTAGAAAGCTGTGAGCCTTGTCGGGCTGCCAAATTTCCATCAAATAAAACATCTGTTCCGAACGCAACTTTCACCCCGTATTTTTTAGCTAAGCGATAAGCGTTATCAGTCCCGGCAAAAATCTGCGCTGCTCTGGCTTGTCCTGCGGGATCGGGCTGTTGATTTGCATTTTCGTCCGCCAAAAAAGGCTGCAGACTCCACCATGTACCTGTATCTGCCATTAATTTTGCAGTTGCATCATCTGCCAATTGACCATGCTCAATTACTTTTGCTCCAGCTTTGATAGCATTGCTAATGGCTTCAGGGGTATAAGCATGGACTGTCACATAAGTACCCCAATTAGCCGCGGCCTCGACTGCGGCGTGAATTTCATCGACGCTAAGTTGAACTGTATCTAATGGGCCATAGGGAGAAGATACGCCACCGCCTCCTGTCAACTTGATTTGGCTAGCTCCTTGCAACAATTGCTCTCTGGTGCGCTTTCGAATTTCATCGGCTGAATCAGCTATCGCTGACATACCAATTCGTTCTGGGTAACTTAATTGATCTGGGGTAGCCGGTATTTCTGAAAGCATCCGAAAATCACCATGACCACCCGTTTGTGAAATCATTGCCCCTGATGGCCAGATGCGTGGCCCTTTGATTACGCCATTATCAATTGCGAGTTTTAAGCCAAACGCGGGTCCACCCAAATCTCGAACGCTGGTAAAACCGCGCAGAAGTGTTGACTCTGCTTCAGCACCGGCCAGCAATGTGATAAAACTTAACGGAGCGGTTGACGCTAATGCCATGGAAGGACGAGCCATAAAAGTATGCCAGTGGGCATCGATAAGGCCCGGCATCAATGTTTGACCATTGCCAGCGATATGCACGGCATCAGTTGCTGGATTAATCGGTTGAGCAGAGATTTGAGTGATTTTATTGCCTTCAACAACCACATTCATTTTGGACGTTAAGGTTGTGCCGTCAAAGACCCGGACATCTTCGAAGATAGTCATTGGTAATTTATTTGACGATTGAGCATAAGATAGTGAGGGTAGGAGGCTGACCATACAGGCAGCCAAAAATGTTGTTTTGATTGTCTTTGACATCAGTATTTTCCTCTCGTTTCTGAGAACAAGATAGCGTTGAGTATTATATATATCTTATCATCTCTTTTATTTTGGTACTGTTGCCAATAGCTGCTTAGGGCAAACTGTTGATGATAGGAGGTTGCATCCATTTTTTGCCCGACTGCTGCCGTGATTATATCCGGCATGATCTCGCGGCGGGGCTTTATTTCCTTAGCGATTGATACCTATTTCTTCGTCAGCCAGGGAGACGTTGCGCACCAAAAAATAATATCTCCACCAAGATAATCGTCGGCAAATTGTACAAACTCATCCTTGCTAAATGGCTTACCCGTATTGGGGTTCTTGCAGGTCAAGGTCGGCTCCTGCACTGCCATGGTAATGAGTGCTAGCCTCCACCATTGCTGATGTTATCTTCTTAGTGTGCTTATCTAAAGTGTCAACCCTTCTTGCTGGACCTCTTCTTTAAGTTTTCTTATGCTATTGGTCAGANATTTTCAGATAGACGTATTAATGAAGGAGGAAA
>NZ_JAZGQE010000410.1:0-978 GCF_048593885.1 Yersinia sp. 1252 StPb PI
GAATCACTTACTTGAGTAAGCTCATCGGGATGCGTTCGCTTGCCGCCTACCTACAACTGCAATGACTTTGGGTATGTTCTGTGTCCTTGAAGCTGTAGGGTTGTTGGCTGTGTTCACTTGCCGCCTATCTACAACTGCAATGACTTTGGGGAAGTTATTAAATCAGTTTGGAAACCACTTATCATTGATGGCTTTATATGTCCCGTCAGCTTTAACGGCATCAATGGCTTTATTCAACTTCTCCAACAATGCGGTATTATCCGGGCGTACCGCAATGCCAAGGCCAGTGCCGAAGTATTGTGGGTCGGTCACATGTTCGCCAACTGATGCCAGATTCGGATTGGTTTTCAGCCACTCATTCACTACAGCAGTATCACCAAACACCCCATCAATACGGCCATTTTTCAGGTCAATAATGGCATTCTGGTAGCTGTCATAAGCCACTGTCTGAATTTCAGGATGCAAATCCTGCAAATATTTCTGATGAGTGGTGCCATTTTCCATCCCGATTTTCTTGCCTTTCAGGTCGGCAAAAGAACTGAATTTACCTTTCGGCGCAATCACAATGGCGGAGTTTGCATAATAAGGCTGGGTGAACGCGACCTGTTTGCTACGCTCAGGGGTAATATCCATGCCAGAAATGACGGCATCATAACGTTTGAATTTCAGTGCTGGGATAAGACTATCAAAAGCCTGATTGGTGAAGGTACAGTTGGCCTCCATTTGTTTACACAACGCTTTTGCCAGATCCATATCGAAGCCGACGATTTCGTTATTGGCATCCATTGATTCAAATGGCGGATAGGTGGCTGAGGCAGCAAAACGAATAGTTTCTGCGGCAGTCGCGCTGAAAACCATACCACTGAGTAGGGTTGCCAATAGTAACTTTTTCATGCTTAAACTCCTGTCTGAATTTTTTTAATAGAATATGTTATTAGTTATTGATTTTATTATGCCTTGTGATGCTTCATCGCGATT
>NZ_JAZGQE010000411.1:0-970 GCF_048593885.1 Yersinia sp. 1252 StPb PI
ATGAATTTCCTTTTTTATGCTTTAAAGTTGAACTTAGCGTGTTAATTTGCCGACTATTTCTATAAAACATAAAATCAGTTTCAAAACTGTATTGCTGCACTCCTCCACTAAATTTTATAATTCTCGTCGTCGGTTTGTCATAACGCCTATATTGCATATCACTGATTGCCGTACTAAAAGTAAAATCTCCATAAGGCACTGAATAAAATAATGAATACTCTTGTTTATAGCGTTTTTTAGCGTTTTCCAATGTGCGACTAACATTAAAATTAACGAAATCAGACCAGCCTAATGGGCTATCCCAAGACAAGGAAGTGTTTGCTTTCCATTCATCCACTTTTTTATAACCATAATTATTAACTGACGCGGTTACACTCCAGGGTTTAACATCAGTGTTATTAATCCGAATAATAGACATTCCTTCTACACTACCCGGCAACACATCTAACTTCACTTTATTTGATCGTAATCGGTTAGCTTGATCGATCGCTTGTTCTATATTAGAGAGTTTTAGTGGCTTACCCTCTACATTGGGGAAAAGAAATTTATGATTAACCCTTCTATCTCCCCCCTCTATACGCTCGACTACCCCTTCATTTATATTTAACCCCAATTCACCTTTGCTATTCCGTGGTAAGAAACTGACACGAGCAGCAACATAACCTTTAGTCAAATAGGTATTGGTTATATTTCTTGCCAACTGGTTAGCATCATCTATAGTTATACATCTGTCTGGCAAATACTCAGGATTTTCAAATTGATCATCGATAAACAGCGTATTTCCACGGAAATAAAAACCAGTAATGTTTAGACATTCATCTTCCACTACTAATGTATTTTCAGATGCATGGTTTTGGTGAAAATTATTGCTATTTGTTGATGATTCATTTAACTCATTAGCATATAGGCCGTGGCTAAATATAAAAATATAAATAGAAAAATATTTCCACATAATTGTGAACCTCACTAA
>NZ_JAZGQE010000412.1:0-967 GCF_048593885.1 Yersinia sp. 1252 StPb PI
AAGGCCGGAAGCGACAATGACAGTTTGTTCTCTTTTATTCGTAAGGCACATCTACAAGAAGCTCAGGAATTCAGGCGCAAGGGGTATAACAGCCAGGTGCCCGAGGTTGACCCGAGGTTAGTGACGCAGCTGCGTGACGACTTGGCCGCGGCCAAATCTCGCCTGTGCCTCCAGGCAAGCGTTGGGGGGCCGCTGGGTTCTCTGTGGCTACTGGAGCAGATAGGCAACATCGAGCGTCTTACGGGTAAGCTTTCGGACGACGTCATAAACCTCTGGGTTGAGCATGAGTTGCCACGCAAAAGCGGCGGGGAAGCCACGGAGACTGCATTGGGGAGCCGGCGTACGGCTCAGTCGCTGGCCAGACGGCTGGAGTCAACCCTGCAGACGCTGATACGTGTTGTCCATACCCTGCGTGCTATTGATGATGACAGCACCCAGGAAAAACGGCACGACATGCTGGTCGCTGAGCTTACCGATGCATTCTCCTCCAGTGATAAAAGTACGGTGATACAGACGCTGGGGAGCATTACGGCAGAGACGTCAGGCCATGCTGCCTGGGCTTCTCTTATGCAGGCCAGGGCAGCGGCGTGGGAGGCAGGTAAGCCGACCTCCGTCAACGCGATGATTGCGGCCTCGCGGCACGAAGCAGCAAAAGCCAATAAAAAAGCCCGTGAGCTGCAGGGCGCTTCGCAGGCTTTCTTTAGTGATGTTGCCGCCTATCTTCAGAGCCTCTCCAGCGATTTGGCAACAGCGTCGATTAACGCGGGCCTGAGCGCCTCTTCCCCGGCCATACCGCAGATGGATAATGATGAGGCGGCTGCCTCTTTGTCGCGCTCAAATTCCCTCTCGCAGCGCATCAAGACGGGTTTTGCTACGAAAAAGGAGCAAGTGCAAGTGGTGCTTGCGGTGGCGAAAAGCTATGCGTATAGGGGCGCTGGGATCCTACGGCATGGTCATACAACTGAAA
>NZ_JAZGQE010000413.1:0-965 GCF_048593885.1 Yersinia sp. 1252 StPb PI
CTATGTTTTATCACTCCATTTTAAAATACGCGTCTAGGGCTTCGCGAACCAACGCACTGACATTTTTAGGCGCGACTCCCGCACGCTTATTGGCCAGAGCCCTATCTTCAAGCTCACGCAGCAAGCCTTCAGGTAACGATATAGTAGTTCTGGTTAGCGTTTCAGGCTGTAAGGACGGTTTTTTCTCTTCACCGTAAGGTCTGTCAGCCAACCGGTTCGCCAGTGCTTCGGCGTCTGCTTCAGTCACTTCTTTACGCAACTGGGGCTTTTTAAGTGCCATCAGAAAACCTCCTGTAACAAAGCCAAAACTTCCGCTTTGGCATTGTCATTGTCGGTTTCCAGTACTGAGCGCCCATCGGACATCACATCACGATAAATTTTTCGGTAGCACCCGACACTACTCAGAGGAACCAGCCCATCGAACTCTTTCACATACTCAAGAAACTCATTGCGTTCCGTACCCCGTATCAAGGGATTAGTTGTCGCCATCGTCTGATAACACCAAGCTTTTAATTCGGGATTCAAATCTCGCATACTCTCCAGCTGCTGCTGAAGTTCCATCAACGTATCCAGATCCAACTGGGAACACTGATGAGGCGCAATGATTTGATGGGCAACGGTACCACCGGTGATCAGTTCCCGACTGTTACGGCCAGCGACATCGACAATAACCTGACCAAACCGGTTATCCAGACTTTTTAGCGTCTGGGAGATATTGTCACGTTTCTCAATCAAGGTGATGGCCGGTATAAGTCCCGATAGCTCCCGTTCGGCATACCAGCGAGAGGCGGAGCGCTGAACATCTGCGTCAACCAGACAAACGTCTTCCCCGCGCAGTGCCAGGCCAATGGCGATATTGATGGCAGTCGTGGTCTTGGCCGCGCCACCTTTGTTACATCCGACAATCGTGATCATCGTCCACCCTCTGTTAGGTCAATTATTCGTATTACATCATAAGTATGAAT
>NZ_JAZGQE010000414.1:0-965 GCF_048593885.1 Yersinia sp. 1252 StPb PI
CATACCTCCTTCTCATCTGTTCGAAAGTCGGTGTCAATAGATTGCAGGCTTCTACATTGAATCCTGATAGCGGTACTAGTAAAGCCAAACTTACATCGGTAGTTGTTTGATTTGATGTGTTTATCCGGTAAAATCCATTGCTAAATTGCCAATTGTTAGGTCTTAGCGGAGCGACGCTTAATGTTTCGGACAAACTCATAAGCTGCTTATTAATTTCCTCCAAGGTTACCGTACTTTCGTTGCGTAAATAGAGTTGTATTTGAACGTTTAAATTATTAAGTAGATTCCAATGACTATTTCCTATAATGTGTTGTGCCTCTACATCGATATTACCTGCTGTGGGTAGGTCACTGCGATTGGTAGGACCAATGTAATAATTTCCTGGCAACCATTTGTAATAGGCATTAAATGGTTTTATGCCTACAGCAGTTCTCCAACCACCTCCAGTGACCCATTGCTGCGCAGCAGCCAGTGATAAATTTGCTGCTTCAACAATCTCTGTGTTGGTCGGAGATACTGCACAATTCACCCCACCATTACCTGCGTACATACGCAAAGTTTTACCGAACTGTGTCAAAAAACCATTGAGTATTCCGAGATGGCCTCGATGAATTACTCTTTCTAAAAAAATCGAAAGTGTTCCCTGTGGAATTATAGGAAACCAAGTCGCTGTTATGGGAAAATTAGTGCTAGTTCCTTGCTCTGTTAATGAGTTGTTGAAATTGAGCACTGCAGGGAAAGGACTCAGTATACCGGTATCAATTGCAATATCGTATCGACCGGCAGGGAGCGTACCTGTTGTTTGTGCCAAGCATATACTTGGTAAACAACTCAACATTATTGGGATAACTATTTTTCGGAATTTGAGCATTGAATTTTCCTAGCTGAGTAGTGTTTTTTAGAAAATTTTTTAAAACTGTTTATTGCAATCTCTACTGAGATTGCAATAAACGAATCTCATATAT
>NZ_JAZGQE010000415.1:0-956 GCF_048593885.1 Yersinia sp. 1252 StPb PI
AGAAAAAATAAAAACACAACTGCTAAGTTAATTATTTTTTGCGTATTATTAGTTGTTATTGCTTGTCTTTATTATATTTATTATTTATCTACCGCTCAGCGCTCTTTACTCATATCACGAGAGAATGCTGTTTTCCATACTATTGAATCAGAAGTGTATCAGGATGTGCTGACAACCCGAGCTATCGCGGTACCTAAAGAAAGTATGATTGTATCAAGTGAACGAGGAGGAAAAGTCACTGAAGTCGCCAAACAGGCTTTCGATACTGTCGAGAAAGGCGATGTTATTATTCGTTTATCTAACTATGATTTTATGCTGGAAGCGACATCCAGAATAGTGAATATTACCGAGCAAATAAGCAATCTACGCAATATGAAAATACAATTGGAACAAGATAATAGAGAGACAAAACTTAATTTACAAGAGGCTCAGCATCAAATAACGACTATATCGAGAGATTTAGCCAGGCATCAAGTCCTCGACATGAAATCAATGATTGCAAAATCCGAACTGGAAAACCAAGTCGGCATGTTAAAAAACTGGCAAATAAAAAGTGAAATTTTAAAAGAACATGATAATAAAAATAAAGAATCATTCCCCTCACAATTTAAGAGGATAGATGATTCTATATTATTACTGGAGAGAATGCTGGATATCATAGAAAACGGGATGGAACAATTAGTTATAACAGCCCCCATTGATGGAGTTTTATCTATCCTTGATGTAGAACTGGGTCAACAAATAAAACCCGGCGAAAAAATTGCAATTATCGACAACCTTAAATCATAATATTTTAATGTTTATTTCAGTGAATATTACCTCGATAAAATTAAGCCACAAAGCCAAATCTAGGCAACAATAAATGGTCAAAATACACCACTACTTATTGAGTCAGTATCCACTATTATTGAAAATGGTAAATTCAAAGCAAAACTGATCCCTCTACATGACACTAC
>NZ_JAZGQE010000416.1:0-944 GCF_048593885.1 Yersinia sp. 1252 StPb PI
CCTTGTTGATATGCCTTTAATCCAGCTAATTGCGCGGCTTGAAGTTGAGCCTCTTTTTCGGCAGCACTTTTTTTGGCGGCTAGCTCTGCCGTTAGGTCTGATTTATCGCGCTTAGTCCACTTGAGAGACCACTCCGAATTTTTACTATCGCTACCCCACCAGTACCCGCCGCCGACTAAAACTGAAATCGTCAGTAGGACAGTGAGTACTTCCGTCACCCGTGACATGTAAACTCTCCGTGAAGTGATTCACGCGTCGCCTTAAGCCACGCCACAGCATCGTCTTTATCGCTAAATGATTTATATAGGTTTTTACCTTCGACGGTTATTGTCGCGTACCATTTACCTATCAGCTTGTGCCAAGAAAGCCCCTTATAGCCTGAGGTGTTGTCGCTACGAATCGTTTGATGCTGTACATTTTGTGAATTTGTAGCTTCACGTAAATTACAAATCCTGTTGTCGCCTTTAATTTGGTTTATGTGGTCTATCTGCTCCACTGGCCAGCGCCCATGAACATAAAACCAAGCGAGCCTGTGAGCCTTGTAACTAACACCGTCAACCTTAATCTGTATATAGCCCTTGTTGCTCGGCGATCCCGCTGTCGAGCCAACGCCTACATTGTGTCGGCGGTATATTTTCCACGTAAAAACACCCGTTTCAGAGTCGTAATGAAGTATTTTTTTTAATCGTTCCAGCGTTATCATTTTGAGTAGCCCCTTAATCGATCTGAACGTGAGGCGCATCCAAGAACTTCGCTGGCTTGTCATTCGGGTTATCTGTCCAACTGATACCGAAACGCAACTTAACGCCCAGCTCTTTACCAGCCCGGTGCATGGCATCCAATACCGGCAACCAACACTTGTAATCATTCCAGTTGGCACCAGTAGGGAGCAGGTCAACCGCATTGCCGGAGATATGACGGCTATTCATGGTCTGGCTTTTACC
>NZ_JAZGQE010000417.1:0-928 GCF_048593885.1 Yersinia sp. 1252 StPb PI
CGTAAAAATAACCCTCACATCCACTGTGCGATTAGTTTACTGTATGAATATAATTCACTATATAAGTAGAGTTTTATAGTCAGGAATAGGAATAATGCTCACACTACCTCCTTGTACTGTTAATGAATGAAAATATTATTATGCATAAGTGACTTGCGATAATATTATTATTTTATACTGCCAAAAGTTCATGCTATGCAAACAACATAAATATCTATCGTTATCTATTAACGTCATATAGAGGCATACGCGATAGTAACCTACTCTTTTTCTGAGTACCCAGGTTCTGTTTCAGGATGGAAACATGCGCGAATGGCATCAAATCGCCTTAATAACTTTATGCCGAAGTGGTTAATAAAAGTCACTACTGTTAAGCGTCAGCCAGCACATTGAGATGGTTTTACAACTACCAAATTAAAAAAGCCCACTTAAGCAACCTCAAGTGAACTTTTTGCTATTTAATCTGCTAATAAACCCTACAATTCCAGGCTTACACGACCCTCCCCCTATTTACGATTAAGGATACGGAGAAAATCCTGTTTATTTGAGATTAATGAGAGCGCATTGGCAATAATTTCATCACTAAAAATCGAGGCTACATCTTTTAACACATCAATATGCTCTTTTTCTTTAGCAATAACCCCAATGGCAATAAACATAACATTACTTCTATCCCAGATGACACCATCAGGGAATTGAAAAATCTCAACACCGGTTTTAACAATGATATTTGTGGCTAATTTAGGCAGATGAGGTAAGGTAATACCATTCCCCAAGAATGTAGAGACTTGTTGTTCTCTTTCATTAAGAAAAGAGATACAGTCTTGGTTAATATAACCTTTTAATTTAAACTCTTTTCCTATCATTGCTAAAACTTCAGCTTTATTTTTTGCATGACATCCTAAGTGTAGGTTATCAACGGTAATAT
>NZ_JAZGQE010000418.1:0-925 GCF_048593885.1 Yersinia sp. 1252 StPb PI
CGGTATTTCCCGGTAACGAAAAGGTCAGCGAATTATTAGGGCTAATCATTTGGCCTTCAACCGGCGCTGTTTTACTGCCCGTTATCCCCACCGTGACCAACGAAACATGAAACGGTGTCGGATTGGTGACTTTAAGTCCGCCGGGGACTTTGGTCCAGACTAAAGATTGTGCGGCATCATTGGGATTACCGACCAAACCGGTAGGACGGAAGAACAATTTAATACGGGAACGGTAGGCCATCTGTAAATAGTTCTGGCTGCTACCCGCATCCGCTTTAGCCGGTATCTCTAAGACATTTAACCAAAAAACAGATTCTTTATCTTTTGGTAAAGCCGCACCGGTATAACTGATGCGCAGTGTCTGGCTTTTATTCGGCTCAACCCGGTTAATCGGTGGTGTCAGTACAAAAGGCACTTTTAACGTTTCCGGGCGGGCATTCACATCCCCGTTATCAATCCAGCTTTGTAATACCACCGGGCCGGTGCCGGTGTTATTCACCTTTACCGTCACTTCTTTTTGTTTTTCCGGATAAATTACCCGGGTGCCGGTAATAACCACACTGGCCTGAACAGAGCGTCCGACAAATAGAATCAAGAACAAGGCTGAGAAGACAGTTAATAAAAAACGGTTAGTGCTGTTCATAACAACCTCGACACTTAATGAATGTGTGCATGCTTTAATTTTAGTGCTTATCGTCAAAAAGGGCAGATATCTGCCCTTTTATATTTCTGTGTTACTCGTTAATACTTATTTGTATTGAATAGAGTAAACCACGTTGCTGACAACAGTACCGGCAGTGGTTGCGCCATCAGCATAATATTGAACCGCATACGGCAGTGTTGCAGAACCCGTAGCAGCATCAATATAAGTCGTGCTGGTTGTCTGGCTGCTGTTACCGGCTTTAATTGGTGCCATGGCGTTAGA
>NZ_JAZGQE010000419.1:0-923 GCF_048593885.1 Yersinia sp. 1252 StPb PI
CGTAGGGGAACCTGCGGTTGGATCACCTCCTTACCTAAACGATACGCATTGCGTAGTGTCCACACAGATTGTCTGATAGAAAGTAACGAGCAAATAAGGCCGGGCTGAGAGATTAGTCGGGCTTTAGTACCTTGTTGGGTCTGTAGCTCAGGTGGTTAGAGCGCACCCCTGATAAGGGTGAGGTCGGTGGTTCAAGTCCACTCAGACCCACCAACTCATCCTCATAGTGCGTTACAGACACACTCGTTTATACCCATAAACGTCGCGTGACTGCGTCTTGTCTGAGAATGAGTTATGCCGATAAGGTATTTTGCTTTTTATATGGGGCTATAGCTCAGCTGGGAGAGCGCCTGCCTTGCACGCAGGAGGTCAGCGGTTCGATCCCGCTTAGCTCCACCATATAAAAAAACTATTTCAAAACGTACTGCGGTCGTAAGGCACAGTGTGTTGTGAAATATTGCTCTTTAACAATCTGGAACAAGCTGAAAATTGAAACATTACAGCTGAAATTTATCTCTCCGTAGATATACTGAGATAAAGAGTAACCTGTAATAGAGTCTCTCAAATAATCGCAATGACAATGGGTTAATCATTGTTGCAGTGTGAGCGAGAAGACACTCGGCAAGGCGTACAGCGCACAGCAACCGGAGTGAACTTAACGTTCATGAGGATTGCGCGCACTGCACAACATAGCAGAGTGTGTTCACAGCCACACCAATAACGAAAAACACCTTTGGGTTGTGAGGTTAAGCGACTAAGCGTACACGGTGGATGCCTAGGCAGTCAGAGGCGATGAAGGGCGTGCTAATCTGCGAAAAGCGTCGGTAAGCTGATATGAAGCGTTATAACCGACGATACCCGAATGGGGAAACCCAGTGCAATTCGTTGCACTATTGCATGGTGAATACATAGCCATGCAAGGC